>JALTKC010000185.1 GCA_027076245.1 Gammaproteobacteria bacterium | reverse complement strand
TACCATCAATCGCTACATTTTTGCTTTGCTGTTTATAATAGGATATTAACGGCTCTGTTTGCGAACTATAGACTTTAAGGCGATGACGGATAGTATCTTCATTATCATCGGCACGCTGAATGAGTTTGCCACCGCATTTGTCACAGACATCGGAAAGCATGGGCGGGTTGGTATAGATGTTATACATTTGTCCGCAGTCTGCACAAGTTCTTCGGCCTGTTAAACGACGCATCAGATCATCCTGATCAACATAAATAAGAATGGTTTTTTCCAGGGGCTGGTAGATAGAATTTAACATTTTATCCAGCGCTTCAGCCTGGGGAATATTTCTTGGAAAACCGTCCAGAATAAAACCGTATATTGCATCCGGTTCTTTAAGACGCTCTTCTATAATACCCAGTACAATTTCATCTGAAACCAGCTCTCCGGCTTCCATGGCTTCTTTAGCCTTTAGACCGTATTCCGTTTCATCCCTGACTGCAGCCCTGAGTAAGTCACCGGTTGATATTTGCGGGATGCCGTATTTTTCAACCAGTAATTTTGCCTGTGTACCTTTACCAGAACCTGGAGCGCCTAATAAAACAATTCTCATTTTTTTCTCACTAAGTCTTAATCTTTCTTTATAAAAAGTTTGTTATACATTTTATTAACTGCAAGAGCTATATTATGTCATTCTAACTCAGAGTTTTGTAAAGTAAAGATTTCTATAGCTTTTAGCCTCTATTTTTAGGTAATAGTAAAAGATATAAACCGATCTGGTATTAAATTGTATCCTGCTTTTTTTATATCCGTTAAAATACCAGCACTTCTATACTAAAAAGCTATAAAGATTATATCCCCATGAATGATGATCAACTGCTGCGTTACTCCCGACAGATTATGCTGCCCTATCTCGATGTTAAAGGGCAGGAAAAATTACTGGATGCCAGGGTATTAATTATCGGTATGGGTGGACTGGGTTCTCCGGTGGCTATGTATCTTGCGGCGGCGGGTGTTGGTCATCTTGTTCTCTGTGATTTTGATGAGGTTGATTTATCCAATCTGCAACGTCAGATCATCCATACTGATCCTCAGCGCATTGGTATGAATAAAGCGCAATCTGCATACCAGACATTACATCAGCTTAATTCCGATATTCAGATCACCTGCCTCTCTCATCGTCTGGAAAAAGAGGCTCTGGCTGAACAGGTTAAACTGGCTGATGTGGTCGTTGATGCAACCGATAATTTTGATTCCCGTTTTTTAATTAATGAGGTTTGTGTGCACCAGCAAACACCACTGGTTTCCGGAGCCGCTATTCGCATGGAAGGTCAGGTCATTGTATTTGCTAACCAGGGACAGGGCCCCTGTTATCGCTGCCTGTATAAAGACGATGCGGATGATACTGCGACCACCTGTTCGGAAAACGGGATTCTTGCTCCGATAGTGGGGATTATTGGCAGTGTACAGGCCACTGAAGTGCTTAAAATTATTATAGGTATCGGTGCACCACTGTATTCCAGTTTATTATTACTGGATGCCTGGACTATGGACTGGCGTAAAATGAAACTGCCGGTTGATCCTCAGTGTCCGGTCTGTTCCGGCTTATAAGCCATTTATAAATAGTAGAGCATAAGCCAAATGAAAATTGTACTGGCTCCCATGGACGGCTTAACCGATACTTATGCCCGGGAAATTCTGACTGCCATCGGCGGCTTTGATTTATGCGTAACTGAATTTTTACGGGTAACCGACACCCTGTTTCCGCAACGGGTTTTTCTGCGCCGCTTTCCCGAACTTAAACCTGGGGAGAATCAGAAAATAAGTCATACCCGTTCCGGCGTTCCGGTTTTTTTACAGTTATTAGGCAGTGATCCGCAGGCTATGGCTGAAAATGCGGCCAAAGCCGCGGCGCTGGGCAGTATGGGCATTGATCTGAATTTTGGCTGTCCGGCCAAAACCGTTAATAAACGCGACGGCGGGGCCAGTTTATTAAAATACCCTGAGCGTATTTATACCATTGTTTCTGCGGTACGCAGGGCGGTTCCTGACAACATTCCGGTGACAGCCAAAATGCGTCTGGGCTATGAAGACCAGTCTTTAACCATGGATAATGCACTGGCCATAGCAGATGGCGGTGCTGCCTGGGTTACCATTCATGCCCGCACCAAAACCGATGGCTATCGGCCTCCGGCCTGGTGGGAAGCGCTTGCTCCGGTCAGTAAAACTCTTAATATTCCCGTTATAGCCAATGGTGAAATCTGGTCGCCTGAAGACTACCACCTATGTCGGCAAAGAAGTCTGTGTGATTCGGTGATGCTTGGACGGGGTGCTATGGTTATGCCTGATCTGGCTTTACAGATAAAACAGGCGATTGAAAACATTCCAGAAGAACAGCGTCAGGCCCCTTTAAAATGGTCTGAGGTCGTGGCTTATCTTGAACAGCTTTATACTTTAATGAGTACCAATAGCGAACTTAAGGAGCGTTATATTGCACCCAGACTTAAGTTATGGGTTAAATGGCTGATGCCAACTTATAGTCAGGCCGAAGATATTTTTGTATTGCTGAAAAAGATTAAGGGCAGTCGTGAGGCTATGGATTTAATTTTAGCCAGTGTGGATAAAGACTAACGATGGGAGAGACTGGAGCTTGCAAATAAGAGACTTAAACCCTCTGTGTCCCCCTTTGAAAAAGGGGACACAGAGGAAAGATTAAGAGTTCACTAATTAAAACGTGGGACATAGCCGACCCATTTTCCATCCACTTCCACTTCTGTATTATCGGCACGGGTTACAGTGACGGAATGATCCGGATGGACTTTTACCGCTACGACACCGTCATCATCACAGGTAATTCTGGAACCATCTTCTAATGTACAGCCAAAAACCATAATGCTTCTTCTCATATTTGATCCTCCTTTTTAGCAATTTTTATTCAGAATCAATTAACCAAGTATTTTTCTTGGTTATTATGCTACCTGTTTTATTGATCCAGATCAATAAAATTTCAAGGGGACGAAATTAAATTTTTTGTTTTTTTGCATTATAGATGGACTGAATGAGTTAGTGACGGGTTGTACTGGCGGCGGAAGGATTATTGCTGGCATAAATTTCAGCAATATCAATTTCATCAAAATCATAGCTGGTGCCGCAGAATTCACAATCCACGGAAATATTGCCCTGCTCCTTAATAATATCGGCGGCTTCTTCTTCGCCGATGGAGCGCAGCATATTGCTGACTTTTTCTCTGGAACAGCTGCACTGAAAATGCACCGGTTCGGGATCAAACAGGCGCACATCTTCTTCATGATACAGGCGGTGGATAATTTCGGTTGCCTGTAATTCCAGCAATTCTTCTTTCTGTATGGTACTGCCCAGATGGGTGATCCGATCCCAGCTGTCGTCATCCTCGGTTTTACCCGGCAATTGCTGCAGCAGCAATCCGCCGACGGCCTGTTTATCCGCCGCCAGAAAGATTCGGGTTTCCAGCTGCTCCGAATGCTGTAAATAGCCTTCCAGAAATTCGGCAATGCTGTTACCCTCCAGAGCCACAATGCCCTGATAGCGTTCATTGGTCCGTGCCTGTTCTATGGTAATGATCAGATTACTTTTACCCAGCAGGGTTTTTATATCCGTCTGCTCAGGCAATGGCTCCTTATACTTGGCTACGCCACGCACGCCAAAATTAGAACGGCACTCCACCACCATTAAACTCAATGGCCCGTCACCACTGGCCTGAATGGTAAGCGAACCTTCAAACTTGATGGTCGCCGACAATAATACCGCCGCGGCCACCACTTCCCCCAGATACTCCCGTATAACCGGATGATACTGGTGGTTAGCCTCCATACTTTGCCAGACCTCATTCAGCTGGACGATTTCGCCACGAATATTGGCTTTATCAAATAAAAAACGGCGTAATTGATCAGATTTACTCATGTTGTTACTGTTCCGGCCCTGTTCAGGACTTTAATTTTTTCTGCAATAACTGATTAACCTGCCCGGGATTGGCCTTGCCCTTTGAGGCTTTCATAACCTGACCGACAAAGAAACCAATTAACTTGTCCTTACCGGCCTTAAATTCTTCCACCTGGGAAGGATTGGCGGCTATAACTTCATCTATAATGGCTTCAATGGCAGAGGTATCGGTGATCTGCTTCAGCCCCTTGCTTTCAATAATACTGTCGGCATCACCGCCTTCTTCCCACATCGCCTCAAATACATCCTTGGCAATTTTACCGGAAATAGTATTATCCTTAATGCGTTTAAGCAGACCGGTTAAACCTTCTGCATTAACAGGACTGTCCTTTATTTCCAGAGCATTTTTATTCAGTCGGGCAGACACTTCACCCAGCAGCCAGTTCGCCGCCATTTTGGCATCATCAATACTTTGCTGAACCTGTTCAAAATAATCGGCCATATCCCGATCAGAGGTCAGCGCTCTGGCATCTTTTTCCGCTAAACCCAGCTCTGTGACAAAACGCTTACACTTGGCATCCGGTAATTCTGGTAAGGTCGAACGGATCTGCTCAATTTCTTCCTGAGAAATCACAATGGGCAACAGGTCCGGATCCGGGAAGTAACGATAGTCGTTCGCTTCTTCCTTGCTGCGCATGGAGCGGGTTTCGTTTTTATCCGCATCATACAGACGGGTTTCCTGGGTAATGGTGCCGCCGCTTTCGAGAATATCCATCTGCCGTTCTATTTCAACATTGATGGCTTTTTCCACAAAGCGGAAAGAGTTAATGTTTTTTAGTTCAGTTCGTGTTCCGAACTCTTCCTGCCCCTTAGGACGCAGGGATACATTAGCATCACAACGGAACGAGCCTTCCTGCATATTACCATCAGAGACGCCCAGGTAGCGGACAATGGAATGAATTTTACGCATATAGGCCACGGCTTCTTTGGCACTGCGCATATCCGGTTCTGATACAATCTCCAGCAGCGGGGTACCGGCCCGGTTTAAATCAATGCCGGTCTGACCATGAAAGTCTTCATGCAGAGATTTACCTGCATCTTCTTCCATATGCGCCCGGGTCACCCCGATGCGTTTGGTGGAGCCATCTTCCAGATCAATATCAATATAGCCCTTGCCCACCACGGGATAATACAACTGGCTGATCTGATAGGCTTTGGGAGAATCGGGGTAAAAATAGTTCTTGCGGTCAAACACTGAACGCTCATTAATCTGCGCATCTATGGCCAGACCAAACATCACTGATTTTCTTAAGGCTTCCCCGTTAAACACCGGCAGTACGCCGGGCAGACCCATATCCACCGCACAGGCCTGAGTATTCGGTTGTGCACCATAGGCCGTTGAAGCCCCGGAGAATATTTTGGATTTGGTCGCCAGCTGAACGTGGATTTCTAAACCAATCACAACTTCCCATTGCATAATAATTTTTTACCTTTTCTGGTTTTATTTAATTCTGTTGGTAACTACTTAGCTTTAATAAAAGCACAGTAGAGTGATTGACAGCAGGTACTGTATTTACAGGGTTTATGAAAACATGGATGTTTTCATAAAGCGATACATGGAGGTACTTGAGCGTCCCCGGAAATACAGTACCTGCTGTCAATCACGGTCAGGTACACTGACTACTTCTGTCATTGCTCAGACAACAAACGGTTCCGGCCCCTGAGCATGCCAGTCGGTTACTGTCTGGAATTTATGCGCAATATTTAACAGCTTCGCCTCATCAAAATGCCTGCCGATTAACTGTAATCCTACAGGACGGTTATTCACAAAACCCGCCGGAATCGACATGCCCGGCAGACCGGCCAGGTTGACAGCAATGGTATAAATGTCCGACAGATACATGGTGATGGGATCATCCGTCAGTTCACCGATATTAAAGGCCGGTGAAGGGGCGGCTGGTCCCATAATGACATCAATATTTTCAAAAGCATTATTAAAATCGTTACTGATCAAACGACGTGTTTTCTGAGCTTTAACATAATAGGCATCATAAAAACCTTCTGATAAGGCATAGGT
>JALTKC010000184.1:1067-5981 GCA_027076245.1 Gammaproteobacteria bacterium | reverse complement strand
GAATACCTGCCTGTCACGCAGGGGGTCGCGGGTTCGAGTCCCGTCCGTTCCGCCATATTAAGAAAGCGCGTTTTTGACGCGCTTTTTTTTTGAACCTTTTTTAAATTTTATTATAACTTGACAAAATTTTTTTGAATTTTTGTCATTATTTATAACCAATATTTACACGACTGAGATAAATATATGCTATTACACAGTATCAGAGAAAAGGCGACAGGATGGTTTGCCTGGGTAATTGTTATTCTGATTTCAATCCCTTTCGCATTATGGGGCATTAATAGTTATATTACGCCTGATTCCAATCCGGCTGTGGCCCATGTGGGTGATTACAAAATTACCGTATCTGAGTTTCAAAATGCCGTTCAGAATGAATCACAAAAATTACAGGGTAAAGTAGAAAGCAGTTTAATCAAACAGTTAGTGCTGGAAAAACTGATTAATAACCGTGCCCTGATCAACTATCTGACAGAAAAAGGTTTTACCATATCCAAAGCGCAGATTGACGAATACATTCGTAACGATCCTACCTTCCAGCTTGACGGCAAGTTCTCTACAGACTTATACAATCGTTATTTACCCAGTGCTTATAGCAAATCTAATTACCGCAGCAATGTGGCAACCCAGTTATTACTGCAGCAGTTTGCCCAGGGGATTAATCAGTCAGCCATAGTATCTGAGCAGGAAGTTAAACGGGTTATACAGCTGATAAAACAGAAAAGAGACATCTCCTATGCGATTATCAAGGCCGATACCTTTAAGGACAGTGTAGAAGTCAGTGATGAGGAAATAAAAAATTATTATCAGAACTTTAAACAGCAGTTTGAAAATCCTGAAAAAATTAAACTGGCTTATCTTGAAATATCCAGAGGGGAAATAGCCAAAGATGTTGAGGTAACAGAAGAACAGATAGAAAAATACTATCACGATAACCTGGCTAAATATACTCAGCCTGAACGTCGTAAAGCCAGTCATATTCTGTTTACTATATCTACAGATGCAGACGAAGCAAGTAAAGCTGAGGTAAAAAAAGAAGCGCAGGACGTTCTGGATAAAATTAAAAACGGTGCTGATTTTGCTGAAATGGCCAAACAATATTCCAAAGATCCGGGGTCGGCTGATAAAGGCGGTGATCTGGGCTTTTTCGGTACTGGCGAAATGGTGCCGGCTTTTGAAAAGGCCGCATTTGCACTTAAACCTGGCGAAGTCAGTGAACTGGTCGAATCGCCTTTTGGTTTTCATATTATCAAGTTAATTGAAGTGCAGGGCGGTGAATCTAAACCACTGGTAGAAGTAAAAGATCAGATTGTGGCTGACCTGCAGTTTGAAAAAGCAGAAAACAGCTATTTTGAAAAAGCAGAGACCATGCAGACACTGGCTTTTGAACAGCCTGATTCTCTTGAACCGGTCGCTGCAGAACTTAATTTAAAAATTAAGGAAAGTGATTTGATCAGTCAGCAAGGTGGAGAAGGTATTTTTGCCAACCCCAAATTACTCAATGCTGCCTTTAGTGAAAGTGTACTTGAAGAAGGTAATAATAGTGACCTGATTGAACTGGATGATGATCATGTTGCCGTGGTCAGAGTGGTTGAACGAATTCCTGCCAATATTAAACCACTGGAAGAAGTTAAAGATCAGATTAAAACCCATCTGCAGCAACAGCAGGTTTCGGCCAAAGCTCAGGAAAAGGCTGCCGAGATAATCAAACAGTTGAATGCTGATAAAACCATGGAAGACATTGCTCAGGCTAATTCTCTAAAACTGGAAACAGCAGGTTATGTTGATCGTCAGGCCGCTAATGTTCCTGTAGCTATCCTGAATAAAGCATTTACCATGCCCAGGGATGTCAAATATGCCAGCACTAAAATGGTGAGTGGTGATGTGGCTATTGTTGCCGTGGATGCGGTCAAGGATGGTGATACTGATGACAAGGCGCTTTTTGAAGACATTAAAAAAGCTCTGTTGCAAAATAAGGCTAACCTTGAAACCGCTTTATCTACTTTACAGATCCGTTCTGAGTCCGAAATAAAAATTAATGCTAAGGCTCTGACAGAAGACGAGTTGTAAATTTTTTTTAAAAGGAGTGTCCGGTGAAACTTAAACTGCATTGGCAGATTTTAATTGCTCTTGTTTTATCAGTTGTTGCCGGACTGCTGGCTGGGCCGGATGCTTCTCTGTTCGGTGTCACTTATGATAGTATGTTTGAGTTTGTCGGAAAGTTATTCCTGCAGGCTCTGATGATGCTTATAGTCCCTCTGATCATGTCTTCCATTATTATGGGTATTGCCGGCATTGGTGGTGAAGCAGGCCTGGGGCGTATGGGTATAAAAACCCTGCTTTATTATACAGCCACCAGTTTTTTTGCTATCTCAATTGGTTTGCTGGTCGTAAATATACTTCAGCCCGGCTATATTGACGGCCAGCCGGCACGTGATCTTATTGGTTTACATCAGGTACCTGAAGCAACACTGGCTAAAGTTGAGGGAAAGGGGGCTGGAGATATAGCCGATATTTTTCTGCGTATTATTCCCTCTAATGTCCTGGCTGCTGCCCATAATGGTCAGATGCTCGGATTGATTTTTTTCAGTCTGATGTTTGGTTTTTTTATGACCCGCATTTCTGAAGGTCCGGCCAAATCCCTGAAAAATATCTGGCAGGGTATATTTGAAACCATGATGGCCATGACCGACTTTATTATGAAGTTTGCCCCAATTGGGGTATTCGGTCTGGTGGCTCACGTTATTGCCAGTATCGGCTCTGAAAATATTGCTCATCTGTTTGGCTCCCTGGCCATGTTTATGTTCAGTGTCATATTGGCTCTGGCCATTCATGTATTCGTTATAATGCCGATTATTTTGTACACTGTTGGCCGGGTAAACCCCTGGCGCCATATTCGTGCCATGTCTCCAGCTATGCTGACAGCCTTTTCCACAGCGTCTTCCAGTGCCACCTTACCCGTTACCATGGAATGTGTCGAAAAAAACGCCGGTGTTTCTAACCGTACTTCCAGTTTTGTCCTGCCCTTAGGTGCAACCATTAATATGGACGGCACAGCCTTGTATGAATGTGTAGCCGCCATGTTTATTGCTCAGGCCTACGGTATTGAACTGAGCTTTATGACTCAGTTTACCGTGGTCATGATAGCCCTGCTAACCTCTATCGGGGTGGCCGGTATTCCCGCTGCCAGTCTGGTGGCTATTACCATTATTATGACTGCGATAGGTTTGCCGTTAGAAGGCATTGGCTTGATCCTGGCTGTGGACAGAATTCTGGATATGTTCAGAACTTCGGTTAATATTTTTAGTGATTCCTGTGGTGCGGTAATTATTGCAAAAACAGAAGGTGAAACGGGGATACTGGAAAACAAGATTTAACAGCACGAATTTTTCGTGCTGTTAAATCTCTGCTTTTATTTTTCTTCGTCTTTAGAACGCAAAGCACCGGCACCCATTCCAACATGGTTATAACCGGCATCCACATAGATATTTTCACCGGTAATACCGCTGGCCAGGTCGGAGCATAAGAAAGCTGCTGTATTGCCCACATCATCAATGGTGACGTTGCGTCTCAGCGGGGCATTTTCTTCTACGTGGGTCAGCATTTTTCTGAAATCACCAATACCGGCAGCCGCCAGAGTGCGGATAGGACCGGCGGAGATGGAGTTAACCCGGATACCGTCAGGACCCAGTGATTCAGCCATATAACGGACATTGGCTTCCAGGCTGGCCTTGGCGACACCCATCACATTATAATTGGGCATAATGCGCTCTGAACCCAGGTAGGACAGGGTTAACAGGGCACCGTTCTGACCTTCCATCATATTGCGCCCGGCTTTCGCCAGGGCTGTAAAACTGTAGGAGCTGATGTCATGGGCCATTAAGAAACCTTCACGGGTAACCGTGTCCAGATATTCACCGCTTAATTCCGCTCTTGGGGCAAAGGCTACAGAGTGGACAATAATATCCAGGTGATCCCAGAAGTTATCCAGATCTTCAAAGACCTTTTCAATCTGCTCATCACTGGATACATCACAGGGCAGAATAATATCTGAATCACATTCTGTGGCCAGTTTTTCTACCCGGCTCTGCAGTTTTTCGTTCTGGTAGGTAAATGCAAGTTCAGCACCTTCACGTTTCATGGCCTGGGCAATGCCCCATGCGATTGAACGATTACTGGCAAGACCGACAATCAGCGCTCGTTTACCCTGCAAAAATCCCATAGTTTAACTCCTTGGATAGAATGAGTATGGTTGTTGTCAGAATTAGTTGTCTTATACATTAACGTGACCTAACCATTACTACTTGTAATAAAATCAATTCCGGATATGATACCTGTGATAATTAGAATAAACTAGATGTTATTACAAAAAATTTTATTAAACCGGCAAAAAATGTCATTAAATAATAAGCCTGTAAAGCATAAACATTTTATCAGCTTTGTATTTTTGCTGTTATTTGTCAGTATCAGTAATTTAGCTTTTGCTGATTATGGAATTGCCTATGGTTATACTCCCAAATATAAAAAAGGCTTCAGCCATTTTGACTATGTGAATCCTGATGCACCCAAAGGCGGATGTCTGGATCTTAATGGTTCCATGACCTTTGACCGATTAAATCCCTATCTGCTTAAAGGGGTAGGGGCTGACGGAGTTGATGGCCTGGTGTTTGAAACCCTGATGGAACAGAGTCTGGATGAACCTTATTCTTTCTACGGCCTGTTGGCGGATGATATTAAAATTGCCGAAGACGGCTTATCCGTCACTTACCATATTAATCAGAAAGCCCGCTTCTCAGACGGCACACCAGTGACCGTAGAAGATGTTAAGTTCTCCTTTGATACCTTAATGACCAATAAATATGTCCATCCGGCCTACAAAATTGTGCTTGGCAGTGTCAAGGAGGCTGTTATTCTGGATAA
>JALTKC010000184.1:0-1057 GCA_027076245.1 Gammaproteobacteria bacterium | reverse complement strand
GCAGTTATCTGTCCATTTTTTTTTATCATTAAATAGGTGATCAGAAGTTTGAAGATACTGCAACCAAAATTCCGGTTGGAAGCGGCCCCTATATTCTGGACAGTTATGATACCGGTAAGCAGCTTAAATTCAGACGTAATCCCGATTACTGGGCGAAAGATCTCGGGATCCGTAAGGGAATGTATAATTTTGACCAGGTGGTCTATAAATATTTCCGGGACAGCACGATTGCTCTGGAAGCCTTAAAAGCCGGCGAATATGATTTTCGCCATGAATACAACTCCAAGATGTGGGCACGGGATTATACCGGTCGGGTATTTAAAAATAAGCAGATTATTAAAGCCAATATACCACATCATAATAGCGTCGGTATTCAGGGTTTTGTATTTAATACCCGTAAAGATATTTTTAAGGATAAACGGGTTAGAGAAGCGCTGATTTATGCTTTTGATTTTGAATGGGCCAACCGGATGCTGTTTTATAATCAGTATAAACGCAATAATAGTTATTTTAGCAATACTGAGCTGGCTGCCCGCGGGCCAATATCTAAACGAGAACGTGAGTTACTGGAGCCCTTTAAGGATATTCTCGATCCCAGGGTATTCGGCAATGCCTGGGAACCACCTAAAACCACACCGCCGTCTTCCTTACGCCAAAACCTGCGTAAAGCATTAAAGCTGTTAAAAGCAGCCGGCTGGGAATACCGTGACGGGGCATTAAGAAATAAACAGGGCAAAGCCTTTAAATTTGACCTGCTGCTGGCACAGAAAGCCTTTGAACGCATTGCGGCTGCGTATGCACGCAACCTGAAAAAGCTGGGTATTACCATGAATTACCGTACCGTGGATTATGCCCTGTATAAACGGCGTGTGGAAACCAAAAAGTTTGATATGATTGTAACCAGCTATTCAGAAAGCCAGGTGCCGGGCAATGAGCTGATTGGCCGCTGGCATTCTAAAATGGCTGATGTGGACGGCTCAGCCAATTATCCCGGTATTAAAAATAAAGCCGTGGATTCTCTGCTGGAGCAGTTAAGTAAAACCACAGACTGGGATGA
>JALTKC010000183.1 GCA_027076245.1 Gammaproteobacteria bacterium | reverse complement strand
TTTATCGGCAGTTGTTAGCTTTTTATACAAAGTATTTTTAGTTTTACGAGCATCCTTTATATTGGTTGCTGCGGCGACGTAAAGCCAGGCATAGGCTATGGCTGAATTAGGTGGAACACCTTTGCCCGTATAATAAGCAACGCCTAAATTCATCTGCGCTTTACCATGGCCTTTTTCAGCTGCTTTATGGAAGTATGCAACGCCTTTTTTAATGTCTTTTTTTACACTGTATCCATTTACATAGGCACGCCCCATATTAAAGTTGGCGGCAACGTGATTTTGTTTGGCGGCTTTTTTATACCAGCTGACCGCAGCGTTTAAATCTTTTTTAGTGCCGATTCCTTTTTCATACATTTCTCCCAGTTGGTTTTGGGCTTCAGGGTCACCTTGTTGCGCGGCTTTTTCAAACCACATAAAGGCTTTTTTCTTATCTTGTTTTATTTTCTTATTATTTAAATATAAATCGGCGAGGTTCATTTGAGCATTGATGTTTCCCGCTTTTGCGGCTTTTTCAAACCATTTTTTGGCAGATTTAATTTTTTGCTTTATTCCATCCCCATGTAAATACATTAAGGCCAATTTATTTTGTGCTTCAGTGTGATTTTGTTTTGCGGCTTTTTTATACCAGTAGGCGGCTTTCCCCGGGGATTTTGGGACGCCATCGCCATAATAATAAAGTTTGCCAACTATATACTGTGCATCTTTATCTTTTTTTCTTGCGGCTTTAAGCAACCAGTTAGCGGCATTTTTAAAATTTCGTTTTACCCCCAGGCCTTTAATATACATTTGGCCGATCAGTTTTTGTGCTTCAATATGATCCTGTTTTGCGGCTTTTAAAATCCATTCTGCGGCGGCTGATGCATCAGTGCGTTGACCTTTTTGTTCCAGGTACATTTTGCCGATATGGTATTGAGCGTTTGCATCGCCTTTTTCTGCATGGGGAAACCAGAGCATTAAAGCGGTGGCAAAATCATCTTTTTCATAAGCGCTTAACGCTTTTTCGAAATCGGTAGGAGGCTTTGGTTTTTTTGCTTTTTTTTCTGCTAGCGCATTAGTGGTAAGGCAGGCGATGAAAAAGAGAAGAAATAGTCGGAGAAATAATGAAGGCATAATCTGCAAAATATGTGTTGTTAATATGTTCATAGTATAGAAAACAAACACATATTTTTCAGACGAAGTTTAAAAGCGTTTAAATATCAGCGTGTTGCTCGATAAAATCGCGGATAAATCCCAGTGGCTTTGCACCGCTAAAACGATCCACCTCTTCACCATCAATAAATAAAATAAGGGTTGGGAAACCTCGAACCTGATAGCGTCCGGCAATTTTCATGTTATCG
>JALTKC010000182.1 GCA_027076245.1 Gammaproteobacteria bacterium | reverse complement strand
GGAAAAAGCTTTCTTATAGGGACGTTCTGCTACCAGGGCATCAAAAACATCAACCACTGCAAATATGCGGGCATTCAAGGGGATTTCATCTTTTTTTAAACCTCCAGGATAGCCGGAACCGTCATATGTCTCATGGTGATGCAATATGACGGGGACTGCGTCATTGAACCATTCAATACCCTTGACCAGTTCAACACCCATTGCAGGATGTTGTTGCATGATTGCCCATTCCTTTTTATTCAGTTGCCCTTTTTTTAATAGTACTTTGTCTGGAATACCAATTTTTCCAATATCATGCAGGAAGGCACCTTTCATTAAACCCTGCAAGGCCTGTTTGTCTAAATTCAGTTTCTTACCCAGTAAGCTTGAAAGATAGGCAACACGGATATTATGCTCATTGGTTTTATGATCTCTTAAGGCTGATATATTACCCAGCAATTGAGCGATTTTTATATTATCTTCAAGGTTCATTAATATTATCTTTCACCAGATTTAATAACTTTCAGACGTAAGGAAACCAGTAATGAAAAAAAGACCGGTACGGCCAGTAAAGTGAGGAATGTTCCGGCTATTAATCCACCAATGGCCACCAGTGCAAGTGGTGATAGGCGTTCTATCCCTACTGCCCATTCCAGAGCAATAGGGATCATGCCTACGGCAGAAGACATTGCCGTCATTAAAATCGGACGGGTTCTTTTTTCTACCGCATCCAGTAAGGCCTGATTGAGCTCTTTGCCCTTTGCTATGGCAACTTTCGCAAAATCTATTAATAAAATACCATTATTAACGACTATACCCATTAATAATATCATTCCCATAAAAGATGGCATGGAACCAAATTTATCACCTAATAATAATCCCCAGGCAGCACCAATCAGTGCCAGGGGTAAGCTGCCCATAATGGCCAGCGGGTCAAGAAATGAGCGAAAGGTCACGCTAAGCATAAGATATAACATAACCAGACCTAATAAAAAGGATTTGGCGAGTCGGGAAAATGTTTCGGATAATTGTTTGTATTCACCTTCCCAGGAAATACTATAGGCACGTGGCAAGTCTAAATCGGCCAGTGCGTTGGCGACTTCATCGTGTAAGGTTGTAATGGCAATATTTCTGCGCCAGGCCAGTATGTCAATGGTCGGTTCTAGGTATTGATGAGTTTCGGCTGTTGGTGTAATAACCATACGTGGGCTGGCAACAGAGGCCAGAGGAATAAAGCTGCCATCATTGGTACGAATATTAATTGCCTGTAAATCGATAGCTGTATTGCGTTGACCATCTTTAAGGCGCACCCAGACAGGAATGGGGTTTTCTCCCATTACCCTTAAACGGCCACCTGACGTCCCACCTACTGCCTGTGCTACCTGCTCAGCAATAGCCGATGCGGACAGACCATTGAGTCGTGCCAGTGAGGGATCAACATTTAATTCCAGGCGGGTGGAATGCCCCTGCCAGCTACGTTCAACACCTGTTAAACCTGGGATAGATGTTAATCGTGTTACCACCTGGTCAGCCAGTTTATCCAGCACTTTTGGGTCCGGGCCTTTAATCATTACATCAACATTAGCCCGTATCGAGGATAAAGGTGTTGCGCCATAGACAGAAACATTGGCCGTAATAAGGCCGGGAATTTTTCTCAGACTCTGGCGTAAGGATTCATTGATGTCAAAAATACTGCGATCACGATGAAAACGATCCACCAGATTCAGGGTAATTTCACCCTGTTGTAATAATCTCTGTGCGCCAAAGGACTTAACACCCGGTTCAGAACCGATAATAACAGAATCAGAAATTAACCATTGTGCGGGGATCTGCTCTCGTATAGTCTTTTCAATCTGCTCTACAATTTTTTGCATTTGTTGATCATCGGTATCAGACTGGGCTTCAAAAGTAATTCTTGATATACCGGTATCCATCAGGGGCATAATCTCACGACCCAGTAACTTCATCTGGCTGGCGGAGACCACAAATAAAAAGAAAAACAAAATCAATACCAGAGCCCTGTGATTCAATCCCCAGGACACCAGGAACAGATATAATTTTTTTAATGGCTCCATAACAAAGCGGGTAAAAGGATTTAACAGCCAGGCCAGCGGATCTTTTGCACCGGGTTTTAAAATAAAGGGGGCAAATAAGGGGATTAAGGTAACCGATACCACCAGAGATGCCATAAGTGCAACGGACAGTGTTACGGTTAAGGGGCGTAAAACGGTTTGAACATAGCCACCAATAAACATGATGGGCAACAGTACTATAATGGTACTGATGGTACCACTGGTATCGGCCAGGATAATTTCATCCAGACCGCGAATAGCTGCCTGTCTGCGATTTTCTCCCAGTTCACGCATACGACGTTCTATATTTTCCATAACCACAATGACATCATCTGCCAGTAATCCAACGGCGATAATAATGGCAGATAAAGTAACCATATCAAATTCAAACCCCATCCACCACAGGATGGCAAAAGTCAACAGATAGGATATGGGCAGTGAAAGAGCCACCACTGAGGCAGCCCGGGTATTGCCAATAAACAGCAGGATAACAATAACGGTCATGATGATAGCATCACGCAAGGAATCGAGCATATTACTGACTGTCAGGCCAATCAGTCGTCCCTGGGTGTCTGCCACCTGTATATTAAGGGTGGGAAACTTCTTTTGAACCTCTGCTAGATGATGATTTACGGAGTCAATAACCGGTTGTGCAAAGCCTTTTTCCGAACGTAATAATGCAATGGCCACGGCATTACGGCCATTACCATGATACAGAGATGTGGGATCAGAGGCTCCCCAGTGTACTTCCCCCAGATCCCCAACTCTGACATGATGTCCACCGTCCAGGGGGATCAATATGGCAGCCAGGTCTTCAGGTCCCTTAGCCAGAGTTTGTGCCGTCAAACGTAAACGTTCACCGTCACGATAGACCAGACCGGCAGGTTGGGAGATGTTAGAACGAGCCAGTGCGGCAGCCACCTGAGCAATGTCCAGTTGATGAGCCAGTAACTTATCCCTGTCCAGATCAATACTGACCTGACGGATCGGGCCACCAAAGACTTCTGCTTCGGCAACGCCGGGCAGGTTTAACAGGGTATCACGCAGGTCATATTCAGCAATACGCCTGACCTGGGCCAGATCCAGACCACTACCCTGTTGAGCCGTTACAGCCAGAGTCATTACCGGACGTGCGGCATCGGTAATTTTAAAAATCAGTGGTTCATGAATACCTTCCGGTAATAGTCCCCTGACCCGGGACAGTTCGGTACTCACCGCATTTGCAGCCAGATTGATTTCATTATCGTATTCAAACTCTACCTGAACGGCTGCCACCTCATCTCTGGATGTTGACGAGACTTTACGTACGCCATCTATGGCAGATAACCGTACTTCCAGGGCGTGAGTGACTTCATTGGCAACGTCCTCAGTAGTAGCTCCGGGCCACTGAACAACCACTGAAATAGTAGGTCGGTCAGTATTTGGAAACAGGTTGGTCGGTATATTAACAAATCCCATCCAGCCAAGAATCAAGGCAATAATAGTGCCCGCAAGAATCGCATGGGGTTGTTTTAATAAACGTTCTGCAAAAGTCATTGGCTGATTCCTGTCCGATTAAACTTCGAATCAATTTTGGAGTCAGTTACGACCGGATCATTATTTTTAAGCTGAATCAGTACACTTTCATGGGCAGCAACCAGTTGATCGCCTTCATGTAATTCATTGCTTTTAATGGCAAGTGCCTGATGGGAATTTAATAGAATATCAACTTCAATACGTTTCAGTCGTTTGTATGGCGTATTGGTAATGACTTTAAAAACAAAGCCTTTTTTGGTCATTCCATTATGAGCAGATGATGCACCACTTAGCACTATAGCCCGATGTGGAATAATCAGAGCGTTTTCAACTGAGTTTAAAATAACATGAGCCGGGATTCTGGCTCCACTGGGTAAACCAAAAGGCATACTGTTTAAATCGGCTTCTGCCGTACCTAAGGCATGGACATCCAGTGCCGGGAAAATTCTGGATAAATGGACAAGCTGCTTCAAACTACCGTGTGTAAGAATAACTCTGGTACCCGGATGTACCTGTTCAAGGATCTGTTGGGGTAACTTAACCTGTAATCTTGCGGTACTGTCTATGGTCAGTTTGTATAAGGCTTTTCCAGGCATGGCAATATCGCCCGGTTCTGACAGGCGCGCTGCAATCAGTGCATCCACCGGTGCATAAACAGTACCATAGCCAATACGAACATTAAGTGCGGCAATGCTGCGCTGTAAATTATCAACCTGCTTTTGAGCAGCCAGGGCCGCTGTTTTTTTCGCATCATATAACTCTTCAGAAGTCAGGTGTTTTTTAATGAGCCTTTTTTGACGCTCAAATTCATCTTTACTGCGTGATAATTCAGCTTCTGCTGCCTGTAACTGAGCTTCCAGGCCGGCGCGTTGTTCTATTAATTCACTGACAGAAATTTTAGCCAGCAAGTCCCCTTTTTTAACCTTTATCCCCTCTCTGGGCCCCATTTGTAAAATTTCACCGGAGATTTGGCTGCTGATAGTAATTTCAGTGCTGCCGTTTAAAGTAGCCAGGGCTAAAAACTCCTGAGACAGGCGGCCTTTATTTATGGTTACAGTATGTAAAGCCCAGGGAACCGGTTCTATATTGGGAAGCGAGGCAACTTGACTGGTGCGATGTTTGCGTAAAATAATGGCTCCGGCCGCAAAACCAATAATTAGCAAAACAATAATGACTGTTGTCAGGCGATGATAGGATTTAGACATACCGTTCTCTGTTTATGGATTTAACAAAATACCCAATCAAGAATAGCATATCTATTAAAATAGATATAGTTTAAAAATAAAGTTTATAAATTATCTGAGAATTAATGTAACTAAAATCACATTGAATTTTACTTAACAGAATGAGTAGTAGGTTTGGAAGATAATTTATTTTTTAAATACGATGAAATATAAGTGGCTTCGATATCTGAAATAACACGCTTTGCACCATTATGCATGTGCATAAAATCGATCAGCGGATCAATTTCGTGAACTTTATATCCGGGAATTACGCAATACCCTGGAACGTGCCTGTGTTGTCTCTCAGGCAATGAGCCTTACTCCGGAAATTCTGTTTGGGGATACCTGGAAACAAATATTGTCCTTAACCAGCAAACATCGTAGTGAAAACTTATCTGAATATGTAAAAGAATGTGAATGCAATTATATTCGTAAAGCTCTCGCTGAAAATGAATGGCGAATATCTACCACTGCTGATTGTCTGGGTATTAGTCGAAAAACTTTATGGGATAAAATGCGGAACTGGGTATAAGTGAAACAAAATAGATTTAATTTTTATCTACTGCATATCAGTCATTATTGTTAAATTTCCGCTTTTTTATTTAAAGTTGTACGATATCTTATAAAGTATATTTCTGGTGCAGTTCTGGAATTTTTACATTGTGATTATGTAGCTTTTTAGCAAAAACATGCATGCTTTTTTCTTCACCATGTACCAGGAATGTGGTAGCAGGATTACCTGTCTGGCTGTGCCATTGTAGTAATTCCGACTGATCCGCATGAGCAGAAAAACCACCGATAGTATGAACATCGGCTTTTACAGGGATCTCTTCACCAAAAATTTTAACCACTTCGGCCCCATCAACAATGCGCCGTGCCAGTGTACCCTGAGCAGCATAACCAACAAATACAATGCTATTGTGTTTATTCCATAAATTATGTTTAAGATGATGACGAATTCTTCCCCCGGTACACATACCAGAACCAGCCATAATAACGGCCCCGCGCTCTACCATATTAATGGCCATTGAGTCAGAAGTTTCACGGGTAAAATGCAGGCCCGGTATATAAAAAGGATCATTTCCCTTATCAAATATTTTCATAGTATCTGCATCATAGCATTCAGGATGTCTTCTAAAAATTTCTGTGGCTGAAATCGCCATGGGGGAATCAAGAAATACTGTCGTATAGTGCTGAATTTTTTTTGCATAA
>JALTKC010000181.1 GCA_027076245.1 Gammaproteobacteria bacterium | reverse complement strand
GTGCCATTATTACCCTGGCTCATAGTATGGAGCTGGAAGTGGTGGCCGAAGGGGTGGAAACCATGGAACAGCTGCAGTATCTGTATCGACAGGGCTGTGATCTGATCCAGGGTTTTCTGTTTGAACGCCCCATTTCATTTGACAAGGTTGATGCTTTTGAGCAGATTAACCCCGAAATTAAACACTTCCTTGATGTCCAGCCTGTCATAGTATAAGTCTATGAGTCGCTTTTTCTTTGCACTTGCTCCGGATAAATCCACCAGGGAGAAAATTCTTGCCTGTCAGAAACAGCTGGATATTTCAGGTCGTTTTATCAGGCCGGAAAATTTTCACCTGACCTTACTGTTTCTGGGCCGGCTAAGTATTAACCAGCAACAGGAGGTGATCCAGCAGGCTCAGAACGTGCATTTTGAGCCATTTGAACTGGTACTTAACCGGTTTGGTTCCTTTAAACAGAATATCTTCTGGATGGGAATGCAGACCATACCGGAATCATTAGTTTTACTGCATCAGCAATTGCTGTCAAATATTCTTCAGAGTGATAAAATTAATTTAACACTGAATCTGGAGCATGAAGCAGAAAATTATAAACCTCACGTTACACTTGTCCGGAAGGTAAACAGCAGGTCTGCGCTTAAATCCTCTGTATTGCAAAACCTGCTCAGACCAGATATACACTGGATGGTGGATAAATTAGTCTTATATGAGTCTATTGACACACCCGATGGTGTACGTTATCAGAAAATAAAAAACTTCAACTCTTAAATCCCCCTTTTTCAAAGGGGGGTATAGGGGGTCAGCTCTTTCCTTTATAACCTATCCAGCCGGGATAGTAACCAGAGGCAGTCCTTCTTTCCCACCGGTTTCCGTCAGAGAAAAGATAATCATTAAAAAACCAAAGGTGCGTTTGGATTTAAAATCGCGATCATCAATCCAGTACCAGTGATCACGATATTGTATGGCAGCAAAACTCTCTTCTAGTATTTCCTTGCTGTGTCTTATTTTAATCAGGCTCCAGTCTTTGTTGTCAGAATGGCGAATAGGGCGGGATGGTGGAGTACGTCCTTCCTGAATATGTTCCTGAGGTACATCCACATAAGTAGCCAGATTGATCATGATCTGCAGCAGGGAATTGGTCATCATGGCAATTTCATGATCATCTCTGGGTATCGGTCCATAGGTAACTTTAACAGAGCTGACTTTAGGATTAAGCCCCAGCAGGCGGTTGACTTCCCGGCGTTTGGCAACAATATCCGGACTGATGTTTTTGTCATGGAAGAAAATAACGGTGGAATCACCGCCGGCTCTGTTTTTTAGCAGGCGCATACCTACAGCACCGGAT
>JALTKC010000180.1 GCA_027076245.1 Gammaproteobacteria bacterium | reverse complement strand
CCAGCCGATCAAGGAAATAACGGCGGTTAAACAGCCCGGTTTCCTGACACTGGGTGTTGAGTACTTCCAGTTTTTTCTGCAGTTTCTGTTGAGCTTTTAAATTCAGTTCATCATTGCGGATAATAATCTGTATGCATTCTTCACCGGCCATACTGGCGGGCTGAAATTCCATCTGCATATTAAATTCAGTACCATCTTCCTTAATGCCCTTTACTTTCAGGGTATTATCTTTTCCTGTCGCTCCCTTTTTCTTGTTACCAGGGGAAAAGCGGCGCAAAAATTCTTTTAATTTTGCGCTGTCTTCAGAGGCCACCAGATCCATAATCGGCATGGCTTCAATATCATCCCGACTTTCATAACCAAAAATTTTAAAATAAGGATCATTGGACAGAATATGCATACCTTCATGGACATAGGCAATGGCATCCCTGGAACTGTCGATAAGCTGCTGACAGCGTTTTTCAGAGTCCTCCAGCTGATGACTTAAAACCTGTTCGCAACGCAGACCCTGCAAAGCCCGGTATTCTTTCTGTAGGGTAAGGCTGATCAGTTCCCGGGGTTCTTCCGGGATGACACTGCTGACCCCCTGTTTAAGCAGAAATACCGTTTCTTCGGGCGTTTTGTCGGCAATGACAATAACCGCTGCATCACTTTGCTGTTCTTTCAGACGCTGCAGGACAGTACCTATATCCAGGTCCTTAATATTCGGTGAAAACAGGATAATATCAAAAGCTTTCCGGTCAATTTCTTTATCAAAAACTTTATGGCTGGATATAATGGCAGGGTGAAGGGTCAGGCCTTCATTGCGTAATTCACTGGTTATTTCTACCGCTTCATTTTCTGATTTATTGATCAGTAAAAGCTGAATCATTGTGTCCTGTTTCACTAACTGTCCTGTCTCAAAATGCTGTTATTATAAGTCGTCCCAGATGGAGTCAAACTCACTGTCTCCATCCAGTGATAGTGTATCATCTTTTTCTTCCTGTGGTGATGCGGTTGTTTTTTTACTGGTGCCGTAAAACTCATCAGCCGACTGGTATTTAAAACGGGAAAAGTGCGGGGTCACTTCCAGAGTGTCCTGCAGTACAACTTTGGTTTTGACGCTGGTAATATTGGCATTAACCAGACGGTATTCATACAGCATAACCTGATCCCCTACCTCATAGCCCAGCCCGGTGGTAATTAATGTTTTAGGCTGGTTTAAAACCGGGATTACTGGTAATAAAATAGCTCTGGATTTAATGCCTTCGCGCATGCTGCTGTATTTAGCTGTACTTACGGCAATGGCATTGGGTGCCAGTATCTGCACGCCAATCTGAATTTTGTCAGACTGGTTACATTTT
>JALTKC010000179.1 GCA_027076245.1 Gammaproteobacteria bacterium | reverse complement strand
GGATTCCAGCTCATACTTATTATCCGGTTTATGATGCTTAAATTTGCCTGTGGCATTTTACACTAGTTTGAGCGTCGATAATAACTTCTATAAGCGTGAATCCATTTTGCCTGAAGGTTTCTGCCATCTGCTCTAATTCTGATACCAGAGTGATACGGATATATTTGAGCTGATATAAGTTTGCACAATACCTGAACTCCAGCCCAGTATCCGTTTGCCATAACTTTTCAAATTCATTGAGCTGACGGGGCGGAAGATAATTAAAAATGCCGCCCCCATGGTTATTGAGCAGGATAACAGTGCCATTATAGCCCTGTTTCTGAAGCTGTCTGAGCATAAGCAGACCGTTCATATCATGAAAAAAACTGAGATCACCCAGCACGGCTACACCATAGTGTTTGGGGTGAGCAGCCAGCAGCCCTGCAAAAGTGGAAATATTACCATCAATACCGCTGGCTCCGCGGTTAGCATAGAGCTTAAGGTTTTTATCACAGCAATTGGTTTGGTTGATAAAGGTATCAAAATCCCGTATGGCCATGGAATTGCCACTGAAAATTAATGACTGATCCGGGATGGATTTCAGCAGAGTATTCATAATATGGCCTTCAAACAGTTGTTCAGTGTTTAATGCACGATTAATTCTGTTTTCTGCCTGCTGTTCCTTATCTTGCCATTGACAGAGCCAGCGACTGTCTGGATTCTGGATAACTAAAGGCAGTAAAGCCTGACAGAATTCTTCAGGCAGACTATTGAATAATAGCTTTTGGGTATGCAGAGGATCGAGACAATCGCCATAGGAACTGACGATGATCCGTTGACAGTTCTGCTGTTGTAGATATTGCTGCAGTTTTTTAGACAGAGGAAACTGGCCGAGGTGAATAATCCATTGAGGTGTCTGCCCGTTAAAATCAGCTTTATCCAGAAAGGTATCGTAATTTATCAGCAGCAGTTGACTGCGCTTTGTAGCCAGCCGTAATCCTGATAGAGGATCGACCAGTACTGGACAGTTCAGTTTTTCAGCCAGGGAGACCAGAACCGACTGTAATTTGTTCTGTTCTGCAGTGGTTAACCGGCCGCAGATGATTAATCCCGGCTGGCTTGTGAGTAGTGACTGAATCGCCTGCAGTTTGGCATGGTTGAGGGATTGAGGTTCTGTTGCTTCAGGATAAGCAGATTGTTCTAATGCTAAAATATCCTGTCCCAGTTGTTCAATAATATTATTTAATGACTCAGTATCCGTTTCCAGAGGCAGCAGGGGTTCTCGTAAAGGGATATTAATATGTACCGGCCCTGGTTTATTAGACAGGCATTTACTATAGGCATAATTGGAGATCTGTTTGAGATAGCCA
>JALTKC010000178.1 GCA_027076245.1 Gammaproteobacteria bacterium | reverse complement strand
CCACCGCTTATTTCCTGCCCCAGACGAATTCGTTTCCTTACAGCGCCGCTATAGAAGTTGTTTTTACCTCCGGAGTTCTTGACTCTGCCGGCAATGCTTTGATTGAATATTCATTTTCCTTTACTGTGGAAGATGAGCCGCTCTCTCTTTTTCATTTACCGGATGGTTATCAGGTTGGGAGAACGGCGGTTGACCAGCCAGGCAATGTGTATGTCGGTGGGCTTGGTTTTTTCATTGCCAAATTTTTTCCGGACGGCAGCTTAGCTTGGCTGAAAGACATACCTGCGTCTGCTAATACTGATGCAACAGGATTTATTGATATAGAAGTTGCCGGTAATGCCGTGATTGTTAATCGAGTTGAGGAGATAAATGGCGATTGGTATAATTATCTGACCAGGTATGACGCGGAAAGCGGAGACAAGGTCTGGGAAAATGTATTTTCCGGTCATGGGAGAGCAATAGACATTTATGGCTCTGATATATTTGGAATTACCGGTAAATCATTGTATATTGCCGATATCAGTTCCGGTTCTGTAATTAATTCTGTGTTGACTTCAGGGGAAGTTGCCAATGACATTGACGTTGACCAAAACCATATTTATCTTAGCGCCGGGTTTTTTCATCTTGGCCATCAGGATAATGACTATCGGATGTTGGCTTATAACCACGACCTGTCCCTTGCCTGGTCTGCTGACTGGGGGACTGATTATGATGAAGCCCCTCCCAGAGTGCGGGCAACCAACAGCGCTGTTTATTTGGTCGGTTCCGGCGCTTATGTTTATAACAGTCCGGTGATATTGAAATATGATTTTGACGGTAATTTGGTTTTTGATTCTGTTTATGTTAATTTGTCTATGAGCAGTGATTATCCGGTGCATGGCCTGGCTACTGATGGGGAAAATCTTTATACGGTCTATGGGCCGCATAAGTTTTCCGCTGACGGAGAGGTGATATACGCTAATTATCCTTATTCTAATCCTTGGGGAGAGTCCATTGCTTTTTTTGACGGCAAATTATATGTGGCTGATGAAACCAATCAGCTGAAAGTGTATGATGCCGGTACTGGAGCGCAAATTTTTCCATAAACCTCTAACCCCCTGGGCTTTTTAGTTCAGGGGGTTTTTGCTTTAGAGCATTGTCGGCAAGTTAACACCGGCTTCAACGCTGACGCGGGCACGCAGGTGATGAACCGGGCAAACATAAGTTGATGAAGGTGTGCCGGAAAGGTTATGTCTGGTCGTAAAATCATTATCGGCGCGGGAGACACATATCGTAGCGGCCCCTTCCGGTCCGGAAGGAATTTACATAGGGTTTCCTTAAAAACTTACCGATTCAATCCATTCATTTTGTCCAGTTAGAGCG
>JALTKC010000177.1 GCA_027076245.1 Gammaproteobacteria bacterium | reverse complement strand
ATGGATGGCTGGGATGAAGAAGTTAAGAAGTGGTATGACAAGAAAGCTGAAGCAGCTTCTGCATAAGACACAACTTCGAAGATCTTTAGATAATTGTTAATTCGTCATTATCAGGCAATTACACTGCTCGATAATGAACAATAAGTTTATTAGAACAGGAAATTAATATGGCTGCAGATAAACCAAAAATGCCTATCGAATCGGGAGCTCCAGACGGCTTCCAGTATATGCACCCAACCATGCGTAGAAACTTTGGTCAGTGGAAATATCATGAAAGACCACGTCCAGGTGTACTGAAGCACGTTGCACACAGCGGTGATGAAATCTACACCATTCGTGTTGGTACTTCCCGTATTCTGGATGTTTTCACTCTGCGTGAAATTACCCGTATTGCTAACGAACTGGGTGACGGCTTTATCCGTTTCACTATTCGTTCCAACCTTGAATACATGGTTGATGACGAAGCAAAAGTAGCACCAATGATCGAAGCGATTGAAAAAGCCGGTCTCATTGTTGGTGGTACAGGTCCTACCATTACTTCACCTTCTCACACACAGGGCTGGTTACACTGTGATATTCCGGGTTCTGATGCTTCAGGTGTTGTTAAATCCATGATGGATGAGCTGGTAGAAGAATTTAAACGTGAAGAAATGCCTAACCGCGTTCATATCACGACTTCCTGCTGTCAGATTAACTGTGGTGGTCAGGGTGATATCGCGATTAATATTCAGCACACCAAACCACCTAAAATTGCTCACGAACTGGTAGCTAATGCCTGTGAACGTCCAACAGTTGTTGCTCGTTGCCCGGTTGCTGCTATTCGTCCTGCGATGGTTGAAGGTCATCCAACTCTGGAAGTGGATGAGAAGAAATGTATCTGTTGTGGTGCATGTTACCCACCATGTCCTCCAATGCTGATTAACGATGCGGTTTACACTACTCTGGCTATCTGGGTTGGTGGTAACCACTCAAACGCTCGCGGCAAACCTACTTTCCAGAAACTGGTCGCTGCTGGTATTCCTAACAACCCACCTCGCTGGCCTGAAGCGACTGCTTTAGTTAAGCGTATCCTGAAAGTCTACAAAGAAGACGCTAAGGACTGGGAACGTATGAATGACTGGATTGAGCGTATCGGCTGGTTTGGTTTCTTCGAAAAGACCGGTCTGCCATTCACCAAGTTCCATATTGATGACTGGAGAGGCGCGCGTAACAGCCTGAACGCTTCTACGCATATCCGCTTTTAATTAACTGCGGATCCGGACTGCTGTACAATATGCAAATAGCAAAAGTTCAGCAAGTCCGGTTCTGCAATAAGCAAATGGTAAATCTTTAATGAAGTTTACATTACTAATTAATGAAGGACCCTATCAGCACCAGGCTTCTGATACCGCGTATCAGTTTGCTAAAGCGGCTATTGCCAAGGGTCATGAAATTTATCGAGTGTTCTTCTATAACGATGGCGTAAACAACGCAACACGTTTGGCTATTCCACCTCAGGATGACCGTAATATTACGGAAAACTGGGCTGCACTGGCTAAGGAACATGACCTGGATATGGTTGTCTGTATCGCTGCTGCACAGCGTCGCGGTATGTTAGATGCTGACGAAGCTGAAAGACAGGGTAAAGATGCACACAATATTCATCCTGCATTTCGTATTTCCGGTCTGGGCCAGTTAGTTGAAGGTGGTATCCAGTCTGATCGTTTATTAACATTTGGTGATTAAGGGGAATAAATATGAGTGATGAAACAAAAAAATTCATGTTTGTGAACACCAAAGCACCATATGGTACTGTTTACGCACTGGAATCACTGGAAGTAGTATTGATTAGTGCTGCATTTGATCAGGACGTCAGCCTTGCATTTTGCGATGACGGCGTATTTCAAATCACCAAAAATCAAAACACTGAAGGTTCTGGCATGAAGAACTTTTCACCAGCCTATAAAGCGCTGGGTGACTACGATATCAACAAATTATACGTTGAAAAAGAGTCACTGGAAGAACGTGGTTTGACACTGGATAACCTGATGGATCTGACTTATGAAGATGAGGACGATGATTGGGCAGAAAAACCATCCATAAAACTTGTTACACGCGCTGAACTTGCTGATCTGATGGATCAACAAGACGTAGTAATTAGTTCTTAAGGCGATTGTCTCTTAACAGGAGTAAAACTATGGCAATGTTACACACCGTAAATAAATCACCTTTTGAGCGTAATTCCTTAAATTCGTGTCTTAATAAATCAAAAGAAGGTTCTACCATTCTGTTGATTGAAGATGCGGTTCTAGGCGCGTTAAAAGGTACCGTGATTGCAGACAAATTAACTACTGCGATGACCACAAAAAATATCTATGTTTTAGGTTCCGACCTAAATACACGTGGATTTACAGAAGCTGATATACTTGACGGAATAAACGTCGTTGACTATTCAGGTTTTGTTGATTTAGTAGCCGAGCATGATAACGTTCAGTCTTGGCTGTAAATTTTTATACTAACAACATCATAATTAACATCTAAATATTGGAGTTTAAACAATGGCTACTATTACTGTAGACGGTAAAGAGATCGAAGTAGACGAAGAAGGCTATCTGGTAAACCTGAGTGACTGGTTCCCAGCAGTAGCTGAAGAAATGGCTAAAATCGATGAAGTTGAACTGGGTGAAGACCACTGGGATATCATTAACTTCCTGCGTGAATACTACGAAGAGTATCAAATTGCTCCGGCAGTACGTGTACTGACTAAAGCAGTTGCTAAAAAACTGGGTAAGGAAAAAGGTAACTCCAAGTACCTTTATGAATTATTCCCATATGGCCCTGGTAAGCAAGCATGTAAATTTGCTGGTCTGCCTAAGCCAACTGGTTGTGTATAACTCACAGTCGAAGACGAATTATCAGTTAATTTAACTGAAATTCATGTCTGTATGCGTGTTGTCAGGATTTATATTCTGGATAACACGCCCTCCAGACACCGTATTAAAAAATTATTAATGGGTAGGTAATATGTCAGCGTTTTATGCGCTACTTTTTACAGTGGCTTTTCTTGTCCTGGTAATAGGCTTAGCGAAAAAAATATACCAATATTCACGAGTGCCTGCACCTCTGAAGATTCCTGTTACACCTGCACCTTTAACAAAAGGTGGTGTTGCTGTCAGACTGGCTAAAGAAGCAATCTTGTTTGCCGCCTTATTCCGTTCCAATAAATGGACCTGGTTGTTTGGCTGGATGTTCCATATGAGCCTGTTTGTGGTTCTTACTATTCATTTACGTTATTTTATAAAAGATGTACCAGAATGGCTGGTACTATTGCAGCCTATCGGTAAATATGCTGCCTTTACAATGATTATCGGCCTGCTGGGTCTGCTGGTACGACGCATGTTCGTTGCCAGAGTTAAATATATTTCATCACCTTCAGATTATCTGTGGCTGTTATTGCTATTAGTGATTGGTCTGACCGGTGTTACTATGCGCTTTATATCTCATACTGATATTATCAGCGTTAAAGAATTTTCACTGGGTATACTGAGTTTCAACTGGCAAACCTTACCAATGGACGTGCCTCTACTGGTACATCTTTTTCTGGTTGCAATCTTAATGATTTTATTACCCTTTAGTAAGTTATTACATATCCCGGGTCTGTTTTTTGCTCCTTCACGTAATCAGGTTGATAACCCACGTGAAAAGAGACATATCGCACCATGGGCTGCTGAATTAGAAGCAGAAAAAAATAAAATGCAACCTAAATAACTTTGTAGTGAGTTACTTGCCTGTTCCATGATTCATTAGTACAGGTTCAGGAAAGGCAACCATAATAAGCATAGTTATTAGAGTCATTGTTATTAGGATTTTTTTGAGGATATAGAAAAGTGGCAGACTTTGAAACTCCCAAGTTTAGAGAGTATCCAGTAGTACCAGAGCTCAAGCCAGATGCTATGGCTGGTGATGGACCATTTATTTCCCGTGCAGAATTTGATGAAGATCTGGGGTATCCCGGTGAAATGCCCGAGAACTGGAAAGAAAAAACTCTGGACAAGATGCAGGATCTGTTAGGACGCTATCGTTCTTTCCAGGTCTTTATGGACTCCTGTATCAAATGCGGTGCCTGTACTGATAAATGCCATTACTTTATTGGTACCAATGATCCTAAGAATATGCCGGTTGCCAGACAGGATCTGATGCGGAAAGTCTACCGTCGCTATTTTACTTTTGCGGGTAAGTTTTTCCCAAAACTGGTAGGCGCTGTTGACCTGACTGAAGATGTATTAAAAGAATGGTTTAACTACTACCACCAGTGCTCAGAATGTCGCCGCTGTTCTGTCTTCTGTCCCATGGGCATTGATACTGCTGAAGTGACTATGGCGGCTCGTGAAATTCTGGCCCATGTTGGTTATGGCCAGAAATATTCCAACCAGATTATTCAGAAAGTTTATAAAATTGGTAATAACCTGGGACTTCCCGGACCGGCTCTGGAAGGTATTCTGGAAGACCTGGAAGAAGAAGTTGAAGAAGATACCGGTGTACCTGTTAAATACAATATGGATAAGGAAGGTGTTGATGCCTTACTTATGACTCCTTCAGCAGACTTCTTTGCTGAACCTCATATTGATGGCCTGATTGGCTATGGTAAAGTGCTGCACGAACTGGGTATTACCTGGACCGTTAGTTCCAAGGCATCAGAAGCTGCAAACTTTGGCCTGTTTATTGGTAGTTATGAAAATATTCAGCGCGTTTCCATGCGTATCCGTGAAGCCGCTATCGAACTTAAAGTTAAACGTATTATTTTCGGTGAGTGTGGTCATGCGTGGCGTGTAGCATACAGCTTCCTGAATACTCTGGCGGGGCCGTTTGATTTTCTTGATCAGAACTATCCCGTTCCGCAACACATTCTTGAAGTCACTTATGGTGGAATTCAGGAAGGTAAATTACGTCTGAATAAGGAAGAAAATGATCATCTGACCATGACCTTCCATGACTCCTGTAACGTGGCTCGTGCTTCACGTATGGGTGATAAG
The DNA here is from genome assembly GCA_027076245.1 of Gammaproteobacteria bacterium. Taxonomy (GTDB): domain Bacteria; phylum Pseudomonadota; class Gammaproteobacteria; order GRL18; family GRL18; genus JANELJ01. Next base: position 16,078 of record JALTKC010000177.1, on the reverse strand, counting down.
CCGGGCGGTCAGTTTGATATTCCTCGGGCAGTAATTAAAGCGGTCTGTAATAATTATGTCGATATGGACTCAGATACCATTAAAGACGCAACCTTCTGTTGTGGTGGCGGTGGCGGTCTGTTAACCGACGACCTGATGGAACTGCGTGTGAAAGGTGCCTTACCAAGAATGGAAGCCCTAAAAAAAGTGACTGAAGAAGATGGTGTTACCAATGTGGCCGCTATCTGTGCAATCTGTAAGAGTCAGTTTACCAAAACTTTACCATATTATGGTTTTGAGATGGACGCTATTATGAGTGTGCATCAGCTGGTAAGTGAAGCTATCGTGATGAGTGGTAGTGAACAAGAGAAAGAATTAGACGGTGTTGAGGACGAGGCTAAGGATACTGAAGAGTAATCCGACTCTAATCTTAAACCCGAATATAATTAACACTGAATTACTGTTTTATACAAAACGTATTTTAAGATACAAACTAGCAATTAATTTTTGCCCAAATATAGCTTGATAGGAGAAAGATAAATGTCAACTGCTGATACAGCTCCGAATGCAGAAAAACTAACCTTTACGCGTTTTAAAGACACACGGTTAGAACATACTGATAAACAAGAGTGGGATTCCTGGACTGACAATATTTTTCAGGCTGGTTGGTCACACAAATGTCCTACCTATATTAACAGAACTCCTCCTTGTCAAGGCAGTTGTCCTGCAGGTGAAGATATCCGCGGCTGGCTAGATATTGTACGCGGAGTTGAAAAGCCTACCTTTGAAGGTATGACTATGCAGGAATATGCATTCCAGCGTTCAACTGATGCTAACCCATTCCCAGCAGTTATGGGACGTGTATGTCCTGCTCCCTGTGAAGACGGTTGTAACCGTAACGAACTTGATGAGCATGTAGGTATTAACTCTGTTGAACAGTATATCGGTGACCAGGCTCGTGAAAACGGTTTTAAATTTAAGGTTGCTGATACTGAAACAGGTAAAAAAGTAGCTATTATAGGTGGCGGACCAGCTGGTCTGGCTGCAGCCTACCAACTGCGTCGATTAGGTCATGGCTGTACTGTTTTTGATGATCATGCTGAACTGGGCGGAATGATGATGTATGGTATTCCAGGCTATCGTGTGCCTCGCGAAGTACTGCATCACGAAATGAATCGTATTGTTGAAATGGGTGTAGATGTTAAATTAAATACCCGTGTCGGTACGGATGTTTCAGTTGAAGACCTGGAAAAAGAATACGATGCCATTTTATGGGCCATCGGTTGTAAAGAAGGGCGTGGACTGCCAGTTGAAGGATTTGAAGAAGCACCTAACTGTATCAGCGGGGTCGCATTCCTGGAAGCATTTAATGATGGTCGTCTGAAGCTGGCCTCTGACAAAGTTGTCTGTATCGGTGGTGGTGATACTTCTATTGATGTCGCATCCGTTGCTCGTCGTCTGGGTAAAATCTCCAATATTGCTGAAAAAGACTTACCAGAAAACGTAGTTCTGGGACATACTGCTCATGATGTGGCCGATAGCGCCAATAAAGAAGGTGCGGAAGTTACTCTGTTATCTCGTTCATCAATTGAAAATATGCCAGCGGCACAGCATGAAATTGACGATGCCCTGCGTGAAGGTGTAACCATTATTGGTTGCGTCAGTCCTGTTAAAGTTATTCTTGATGAAAACGGCCGTGCAAAAGCACTGCGAGTTATCAAACTGGAAGAAGACGGTAAGACTCCAATAGAAGGTTCTGAATACGATATTGAAGCCACTCTTATTGTTTCTGCAATTGGTCAAAAAGGTGATATGACCGGTATTGAAGAATTTGACAATGGTCACGGATTTATTGATGGTGATGCACACTACCAGGTTAAAGGTAAACCAGGGCACTTCCTGGCGGGTGATATCGTACGTCCTCATCTGCTGACTACAGCCATTGGCCAGGCAGCTATTGCTGTTGAAACTATTGACCATTATCTTTGTCATCAGGACGAAGAACTGAAGAAACGTCCTAAAGTCGACAAACATTACTTCAAGCTTGAAAAGAAACTGGAAGAAGTAGGCCTGGCACCAAAACCCGCTCCAGTTCATGGCCATGAAAGTACTCGTGGTACCTCAGAAGAAGACTTTGCGATTCATAACTATGAAGACCGTTCTTCCAATGACATTATCAGCCATGACAAACTGTTCCTTGGGCATTTTGAATATGAGCCTCGTCATAAGCGTAAGACTATTGACGTAAGTTCTGATGAAGTTCTGGGTCACTTTGCAGAACGTCTGGTACCACTGCCAGAAGAAGAAATCGTTGCAGAGGCCGGTCGTTGTATGAGTTGTGGTATGTGTTTTGAGTGTGATAACTGTGTTATCTACTGTCCTCAGGATGCAGTTAAGAAGACACCTAAAGACAAAGCGACAACGGGTCGTTATGTTTATACCGATTACGCTCGTTGTATTGGTTGCCATATCTGTAAAGATGTTTGTCCTACAGGCTATATTGATATGGGTCTGGGTGAATAATCAGGAGAATGAATGTGTGGTTGCAACTAAACATTAATTTTAGTTTTAGCTCTCTGCTTAAGGGGAGCTTGCAGAAATTACCACTCAGTGTTGCGGGGCTGGCTTTAATGGCCGGCTTCACTACTGTTAATGCAGAAGTAGAACAGGATGAACTGGGGCCGAGAATTGAAATTCCCGAATCCAGTGGTAAAAGCTGTGTACTACCTGAAGATGAAATTCGTCGGAAACATCCTGACATGCTTAAACATGATCGGATTCTGACGCTTCGTGAGGGTGTCAGAGCAAAAGCCGATGGTAATAATCTTGACGGCAGTTTAAAGCAGTGTATTAACTGCCACGCAATTAAAGATGATAACGATCAATATGTTCGCATTGATAATGACAAGCACTTCTGTGTCTCCTGTCATAAATATGCTGCAGTAACCATTGACTGTTTCCAGTGTCATAGAGACATTCCTGAAGGCAGTAGTAATTTTCATGCACTATCAGGTCATAAAAATACTGACTTTAGCTCTGTAACTCCAGGTAGTTATGGTTTGACTGTTAAGGATATGGCCAATATTGCCCCTGAGGTTAGTTCAGATGACAAGTAAGATCGAAAAAGAAGATTTATCCCGTCGTAACTTTGTCTTTGGTTCGATTGCTGCAGCGGGATTGACAGTTGCTCCGGGTGTTATGCTCTATCAGACTGCAAATGCTCGTGATTTGAGTAAACCTGTCAGTTCAAAAGTCCGCTGGGGTATGTTAATCGATACCACTAAAGATATTGACTGGAACAAATGTGTTGAAGCCTGTGTTAAAGAACATGGTCTGGATAATGAAGTACATTCCAGAGATGATCAAAGAACACAGTATATCCGTGTGGTTGATATTAAAAATAAATCCACCGGCTATAGCATGTCATTACCGGTAATGTGCCAGCATTGTGAAAAGCCGCCCTGCGTAGATGTCTGTCCAACAGGCGCATCCATGAAACGTGAAGACGGCATTGTACTGGTCGACAGACACCGCTGTATAGGTTGTCGTTATTGTATGATGGCCTGTCCCTATAAGGCCCGTTCCTTTGTTCATGAAACACTGACTGATCAGAAAACAACGACTCCGCGTGGTAAGGGTTGTGTTGAATCCTGCAATATGTGTGTGAATCGTGTTGATAACGGCCAGTTGCCTGCCTGTGTAGAAGTCAGTGAAGGTGCTATTATTTTTGGTGATCTTAATGATCCTGAAAGTGATATTTCCAAATTACTTGCCAAACATGGCGGTAAACAGATTCGTGCAGACTTGAAACTGAACCCAGGTGTTCAGTATCAAGGCATATAACTTGTTTTTTTAATAAGTATTAATTTACCTGGTGTAACGAGACTACAAAATGAAAAAATTACACTTTCTAGAAGTTGAAGGGAATACCAAAGGTTTTTATACCTTTCTGGGAATTTTTGGTTTGATTTCCCTGATAGGCCTACTTGCTGCCTATTATATGGAACACCACGGTCACTATGTTACTGGAATGAGTAATCAGGTGGTCTGGGGCACACCGCATGTATTTGCAATTTTCCTGATTGTTGCGGCCTCAGGAGCACTTAATGTGGCTTCTATATCATCAGTCTTTGCCAAAACAGCCTATAAACCGCTGGCTCGTTTATCAGGTATGTTAGCTATGGCTCTTCTGGCTGGAGGCCTGGTGGTACTGCTGCTGGATCTGGGGCGTCCTGATCGTCTGATTGTAGCTATGACCAGGTTTAACTTTGTGTCTATCTTTACCTGGAATATTTTTCTCTATACTGGTTTTATGGGTATTGTTGCTATTTACTTATGGACCATGATGGACAGACCTTATAACAATCTTACCAAAAAAGCAGGTATGTTTGCCTTTATCTGGCGGCTTATCCTGACTACCGGTACCGGTTCTATTTTCGGTTTCCTGATTTCCCGTGAAGCTTATGATTCTGCTTTACTGGCGCCAATGTTCATTATTATGTCTTTTTCATTCGGTCTGGCTTTTTTTATGCTGGTATTAATGGCTTCCTATAAATATACTGACCGTCCACTAGGTGACTATATTGTTAATCGACTGAAAAATCTGCTGGGTGTCTTTGTTGCCGCTGTCCTGTATTTTGTTATTGTCTATCATATTACTAATCTGTATTCTGCAGATCACCGCGGTATTTCAGCTTTTGTTCTGACCAGCGGTGGTATATACACCTTCCTGTTCTGGGTTGTTCAGATTGGTTTGGGTTCAATATTACCTTTATTCCTGTTATATGGTCCTACTGGTAAAAACCGCACAATGATTGGTCTGGCATCCTTACTCATTATTATCGGTGCTCTGGCTCAGTTATACATTATTATTATCGGTGGTCAGGCCTATCCAATGGTTATGTTCCCTGGAATGGAGGTCAGTTCCTCGTTTTATGACGGAGTGGTTGCTTCATATGCTCCATCTCTGCCTGAAGTATTACTGGGGCTTGGCGGTATTGGCGTAACCTTGTTGCTTGTCACTATTGCTGTTGCAGCTCTTAAATTTTTACCAGCGAGTCTTGCTGACGAGGTTGCAGACCCACATGCAAAATAAGCCCTAATGTTTATTTAACTTAAAAAAAAGCCGGTTGTAATGACCGGCTTTTTTATTGTTGCTGACTTTTTATGTTAAATATTGTGTATCAGGTATCGGCCCACATCTGAACCAGCTTGATATAAGTCACATCAACGCCCTGTGTTTCTTCAGCCTGAGGCTTCTCTTTTAGTAATTTTTCACGGGCCTGCCATAACTCGTAAAGTACCTCACGTTTACTGGTATCCTGGATCATGCTTTGCGCCCAGGTGACACATACCAGGCGTTCGCCAGCGGTTACCTCATCCACATAATGCCAGCTGGTTGATGGGTAAACAATGGCACTGCCGGCTTTTAAGCGGGCACGATGTTCCCCATACTTGGTGACAATAACCAGATCACCACCTTCATATTCTGATGGATCATTTAAAAAAATAGTGGTAGAGACATCGGTACGGTACATATTAGGCATCTGACCCATAATCGGGTTGTCGATGTGTCCACCATAGCCCATGCCTTTTCGATACCGGGCAAGAAAGGGGGCTCCGATTTTTTTCATCATTACCGCAGCTTTATAAGTTTCGTTATTAATCAGGCTGCCAATCAGTATATTATTGAGTGACTGCATCTGAGGTGAACCATCCTGTACCAGTTCCTCATTGTTTTTAACCTGCTGCGCTACGTCTCCAGCCGATATTTTACCGTCCACAAAATTGGCCTGTTTTAATACTGCCTGTATGGATTTAAGTTGCTGAGGATTAATAACGTCAGGGATCTCAAGTAACATGACTAACTCCATTGTGATAAATTTAAGTACTTGAAGTTTACGAGATTATCCCCATATAGACTATACATTTTTTATTTATTCTTGATATGAGGCAACTATGATAAGGGTTTTAAATGTCGTTATTGACGGTAATATGTATTCAGTCAATGTGGAAGAGGAAATACTAACGTCAGCCTCTGATCTGTTTGATAAAATGGATCAGGATATGAGCAAGGGCTGGACACTGGGACGTGATTTTGTTGAAAATCCCAATATCACGGAACGTTGCCAGATTGTCGGAGATAAATTACTAACTGCCATAGAAGACGAGAATGAACAGATGAAATCCATGATGGCGGGATATATTCTTTCCCGGGTTCCCAATATTATGACGCTTTATATTGATAACACCGGTGAAATACAGGAAACTCAGATTGAACTGGCACCTCAGTAAAATTCTTAATCACAGTACAGGATAAGAAAAATGCGTATAAAATCCAAATGGGGCAAAAATAAAAAAGAACGTAGTGTTGAAGACAATGCCAGCGCAGCGGCCTTTATTGCCTGGAAAATCGCCCAGGATGCCTTGCTTAATCTTGAGAATGAAGACTATCAGACTGATACCCTCAAGCAGAGAATGGATGTTGTGGTCGAATTTGTTATTTACCTGGCTCACCTGGCTGATCGTATAACTTATGAACAAATGACTCCTGAAGAACGGGAAGCCTTTGTGGTATCAATGGTTAAGCATTTAGCCCGTAATGTACAGTCCAGCATGGAAGACATTGAAGGTGTAAAAGACTATAAGGAAGATTTTATTAACCTGGTGAATGAAAGAATGTCTGACTATTCTGAAATGCCTTTTGATGATGGTGAACCCAGCTTTACCATGCGCCGTTACCTGGGCACCCGGGTACAGGAAGTTATGGGTGAACGACACAATAAATGGATTGAAACCCAGGTACTGGAAATCAATGCTCCGGAAGCGGCCAAGCACCTTAAAAAAGCCATTAATGATTTATACAAACCCGCTTTTTAATATTCCTAACCTTTGGAAATAGACTAAATATTACTTGATTGTTTTTCTTGATAGGTTAATATAAAGCCCTTGCCTAAAAAAGGGCTAACGCTCTGTGAATGAGTTTTTCTGGGGCTAACGTTACTATTACCTTAAAATCTAATATCAGGATTAACGTTTTGACATTAAGTCCTCTTTATTATCAGGAAATCCGGGAACATCATTTATTTAAGGAGCTGTCGGATGACTGTTTTGAGCACGTAATTCAAAATGCGGGGATTCTTTTTTTAAAGAAAAACGAACTCTTATACGAGTGTGGTTTAAAAGCCCGACAGTTTTTTCTTATCCATTCAGGGCAAATCGCTTTATTCCAGATGTCTCTGGACGGCAACGAAAAAATTATTAATCTGTATGATCCGGCTCAGGTGTTTGCAGAAGATATTATGTTTAGTGATGAAAAATGCTACCCAACCTGTGCCCGTGCCTGCAGTGATACCACGTTGTTTTATTTTGATGCTCAGCACTTTCGCAGGCTGTTGTATGACTATCCTGGTCTATGTTTTTCTATGATGTCTGATCTGAGTTCACGGTTACATGAGCAGACCCAGGAAATAGTTGAGTTATCTATCTATGATGCCCAGTACCGTCTGGTCAGTTATTTACTTAAGAAAGCCTGCAAGGGGGATTTACAATCCTGCCGGCCAGTTATTGTTCTAGCGACCACTAAAACCCTGTTGGCTTCCAGACTGTCAATTACCCCGGAAACGTTTTCCAGAATACTTTCAAGATTAAAAAAGCAGGGACTGATCTCTATTGATGATTCGGTGATAACACTGAATGAACCGGAAATACTGAAACAGCTTATTGGTTATAATGAATGCTCCATTTCGTCTGCAAAACAGATGGCTTCTGTAATCTGATATTGTTAGTTTAAAGCTTGAGGGGCAAACCTGGATAACTGTATATACAAAAAGCGTATAAAAAACACATAAAAAAACCGGCCAATAAGAGCCGGTTTTTTGCTATAAATAAGTTTTATACCTTCAGGTATAAAACTTATTTATAAGGAAATATTATTTCCAGTCAGCGTAGCCTTCCATATTCTTTTCCAGGCCGTCTTCATAACCAGCACTGTAGGCTTCGGTAACACGTTGTTCTTCACGTTCTGGGTTACATACATAACCACCTTGCCAACCCTGGATATACTCCGGGTTTACACCTTCAGATTCCATTTTTACAGTAAAATCATGATATTCTTGGTTCATAGGTTTTTCCTTTACGTTTCCAGTCAGTTAAAATCGTAAGAGCATATAAGCGGACTGTGACAAAATAATAATTCGCTTATATTAAATGATCTTTATATAAATTTCCAGTAATACCCTGAAAATTTCTAATAGCATTTGCTATTGTTTGTGACTACCTGGCCACAGGCCAAACCTGAAGTTTATTTGTAGCACACTTATTTATAGCACACTTAGGGCTCAGATTCTGCTTAGAATCTGACTGCATGAAAGTATACTTACTGGACAGCCTCAACGGTATATCTCTATAGGATAGGATTGAAAAAAATTTTGTGAATATCATAAAAAAAAGGGTATTATTTTATAATTAACCAAGTAATATACTCGGATATTATGTTAGAATATTCCTATTCGAGGATGGAACAATAACATTCTTATGTCCAATATCATTTTTCATATAGTAACTGAAAATATGATATTAAAAAGCGAGCGAAAAGTAGAGATAAACAATGAACTTAACTGAAGAAGATATGATGGATCTGGACAGCGGTCTTAAAGCCCTGGAAGACAAGCACTTTACCCGTGCTGTACAATTACTATCCCCCCTGGCGGAAAAAGGGGTGCCTGAAGCGCAGCACCGTATGGCGGTCATGTATCAGAATGGACTGGGAGTTCATCGTAATGAAACGGCTGCAGCCCTGTGGATGAAAATGGCAGCCGATGGCGGTTATGAACTGGCCTGGCATGGTATGGGTTTTATGTATATGGAAGGTGAAGGCGTTGACAAAAATGCTGAAGAAGCCGTTAAATGGTTTAAAAAAGGTATTGAAGCTGGCCTGATTGGTTCCATGACTACCCTGGCTATGATGTATAAGGAAGGTAATGGTGTAGAACAGGATCTGGAAGAAGCCGAGCGGCTAATGAAACAGGCCGGTTTTTAAATAAAAGAATGAATAGCGAGAATTAAATGAGAGCGTCACAACTATTTACTGTCCTGGATCAGGAATTTGAAGGCACCAAAACCGGCCACCATACCCCGGTTATGATCTGGGGGCCGCCGGGCGTGGGTAAATCCCAGCTCGTCAGTCAGGTGGCCAAAAAGCATGAGCGTACCCTGATTGATATTCGCCTGTCCCAGATGGAACCCAGTGATTTACGGGGTATTCCGTTTAAGGATGGCGATAAAGTGGAATGGGCAGTACCGTCCATGCTGCCGGATGCTCAAAAACATGGTGCAGAAGGCATTCTGTTTCTGGATGAAATCACCTCTGCACCACCCAGTGTATCTGCTGCGGCTTATCAGCTTATTCTGGATCGCCGTCTGGGGGATTATCAGATCCCTGATGGCTGGGCAATTTTTGCCGCTGGTAACCGCCAGGGTGACCGAGGGGTTACCTATAGTATGCCGGCGCCACTGGCTAACCGTTTTTCCCACTATGAATTTGATATTAATCTGGATGACTGGGTTCACTGGGCTTACCAGAGCGGTATTGATGAGCGGATTATTGCCTTCCTGCGTTTTCGTCCGGACCTGTTATTTGATTTTGACCCGGCCCATAATCCGGTGGCTTTCCCATCCCCCCGTACCTGGGAGTTTGTGCATAAGGCTCTGAACAAGTTTATGGATCATCCCGAACTGTTCCTGGGGGCTCTGCAGTCCTGCGTTGGTCCTGCGGCCGGTATTGAGCTTAATGCCTTTATTGCCAACCTGGATGAAATGCCGGATCTGGACGCTATTATTAATGGCGAGGATGTACCCACTCCTTCAGAAATTGATCTGCAGTATGCCGTAGCCTCCGCCCTGGTAGGGCGTGCCATTCGGGCTAAAGGTACAGAAGAAGCGAATAAGACCTATACCAATATCCTGAAATACGCATCCAGTTTCCGTCAAAAGGAAATGGGTGTCATGCTGGTGTCCGATATGCATCGGGCTATTGGGGATGATCTTTTCAGTGTTGAAGAATTTGCTAACTGGGCCGATGCCATAGCCGATATTATGTTGTATGGATGAAGCAATAAGCAATAAACTCAGTGCTGCGCGTACTAAACTGATCCTGGACAAACCATTCCTGGGTGCCCTGGTGCTGCGTCTGCCGATTGTCGAAGCCGATCCGTCCTGGTGCAAAACTACCGATACGGATATGAAAAAGCTTTATGTTAATCCTGAGTACATTGACCAGCTAACCACTGAAGAAGCACAGTTTGCCCTGGCTCATGAAGCACTGCATTGCGCCCTGTCGCATTTCTCCCGTCGTCAGCACAGAGTAAAAATGCGCTGGGATATGGCCTGTGACTACGCCATTAATCCTATCCTGATAGAAGAAGGCCTCAAACCGCCTCCGCATATTCATTACCTGCGTGAATACGCCGGTATGACGGCAGAGGAGATTTATCCACTGTTAATGGATAATGAAAATGATGCTGACAGTGAACTGGGGCAGAATAATGAAGCCGGTGACAAGGAAAGCGGAGAACAGTCTGATCACGGCGATGCCAAAGACACGGAAACCCAGAAGCTGAACAGTCAGCAACAGGATGATGGCAAAGAGGGTAAGGGACAGACTTCCGAAGAAGGTAAACAGTCCGAGCAGGGCAGTGGTGATGATATTCAGAAAGAACCGCCGCCGACACCCAATAATGATGAAATACAGAGTCTGACGGCCCAATGGCAGCAGCGTCTGGCTGGAGCCGCCCAGCAGGCGCTGCAGGCCGGCAAGTTGAGTCAGTCCATGGCACGTCTGGTTGATCACCTCCTGCAGCCGCAATTGCCCTGGCGTATGCTGCTGGCCCGTTATATGAGTGCTACCGCCAGAGAAGATTACAGCTATACCCGGCCTTCCAACCGTCGGGGTGAACCGGCTATTTATCCGCGTCTGCGCAGTCATATGGTGGATATTGTGGTGGCTCTTGATATTAGCGGCTCTATCGCCACCAAAGAAATTAAGGAGTTTCTGGCGGAAGTGGATCAGATTAAAGCCCAGGTTCGTGCCCGTATTGCCCTGCATGCCTGTGATACCGAAGTCAGTGCTGAGGGGCCCTGGGAATATGAACCCTGGGATGAGCTGAAACTGCCCATGCAGTTTCAGGGCGGCGGCGGTACCCGTTTTACGCCGGTATTTGACTGGGTTGAAAATCAGGAGAAACGCCCCGACCTGTTAGTGTACTTTACTGATGCAGAAGGTGAGTTTCCGGAGCAGGAACCGCAGTACCCGGTACTCTGGCTGGTAAAAGGCAAAGCCCCTGTACCCTGGGGACAGCGGATACAGTTAAATTAATATAAAGAACACTATGGCATTATCCAACGAAGACAGTCTAAGATTAAATGTATTACTGGCCCAGGATGTTCGTGCAATCCGCATTGATGAAGGCAAGCTGGTGCTTTATGCCCTGACTCAAAAAGGGGAAGCTAAAATTCAGCTTAATCCAAACACCCGTAACCATAAATACATTAAGGAAGTTAAAGACTTCCTGTCTACCAAAGCACTGGGTGTATCCGGCGGTTTTCCCATGTTCCTGTCCCGCTGGAACCGTATGGGTGATGTACAGAGTAATCGTCTGGATAAACTTTTATTGCTGGGCGAAGAAGAAGCGGTAACGGCAGTCGTCAATAACCGGGATTTAACCGCTGATCTGGCAAAAAGTGCCTGGTGGGCAGTACAGTCTTCAGAAAATGCCCGCAGTATGCTGGCCAATAAAGTTGTAGCAGAAGGTGAAATTGGTAAGGAACTGGCAAAATTTCTGATTGAATTTCTGCCCTTTGAGGAAGAACCGCTGGATATGATGACTTCTGCACGTCTGGTACTGCAGGAAGGACTGATTTCAGAAGAGGAAGTTCTGAGCCTGTGGCGCAAAGCCAAAAGTAAAAATACCCTGTATGTGGGTTTTCTGGATGTCCGCCCTGATAATCTGCCGGAACCTGTTGCCGAACATCCTCGTTATGAAGAAGTTAAGCAGGCATTATCTGAGCAGCTTAAAGCGGCAAACCCCTATGCTGAGGTGTTATGTAAGCTGCTCAGTTCACAGGGCCAGACCTTTTTAAAAACCGCAGATGCCTCGTTTAAGCGTCCGCCTAACTATGATGTCGTTGGCGCTTTAATTGAGTCTATAAGACGTTATCTGTTTATTAAGCAGCCGGAAGCCGGCCAGAATCAGCAGCACCATGAACAGGGGCTGGATTTAAACGGTGAGATTCAGACTGATATTAACAAAATATTGGAGCTGGCGGACAATATTGCTAATGAAAGTAATGGTATCTGCTGCAGTGATGAATTAAAAGCTGTACGGGAGGCGGTTCCGGACTTTGCCGACCATCTCCAGGCCATTGTCTTTTTAGGCAGAACCACCCAGACCGTACTGGCACCCACTATTGCCAAAAGTACCGCCGTGGGTTCATTAATGCGTAAAAAACTGAAACCGGTTTTTGATCCCATACAGATGAATTTGAGAATATTAAGCAGTTAAATATTTAATATTAACTGTCGCAGTAATATTTTGTAAAAATATTAAATAATTATCGAATATGGTATTATAAAAAGTTAATATTCTTATTTTACCGCCCTGATTTCAGAATAAGCAGAGCAAAAAGCAGAGGTAGAAAACAAGTGGATTTTTTCCCCATTTTCATGAACATTAGAAATCGTCAATGTGTGGTCATTGGCGGCGGCAAGGTTGCGGCCAGAAAAATTGCTTTATTGCTTAAGGCAGGTGCTCAGGTACAGGTAGTAGCGCCTGAATTATGCCGTGAGGTCAGTGAGATGGCTAAAACCGGGCAGATAAAACATTATGCTCGCGCCTTTGATGAAAAAGACATTTGTGACAGCAGCCTCTGTGACAGTGTTCTGGTTATTGCAGCCACTAATAATCAGAGCGTAAACGAAAAAGTCTCTGAACTGGCCAAAGCGCGTTCCATGCCGGTCAATGTGGTGGATCAGCCGCATTTATGCAGTTTTATTATGCCGTCTATTGTGGATCGTTCACCTATTCAGATTGCTATTTCCACCGGCGGCAGTTCGCCGGTACTGGCCCGCTTATTACGTACCCGTCTGGAAAGCTATATTCCTGCGGCTTACGGTAAACTGGCGCAACTGGTTGACGGCTTTCGCAGCAAGGTGATTGAAAAATTTCCTAATAGCGAGCAGCGCCGTTATTTCTGGGAAAATGTTCTGGAAGGGCGTATTCCTGAACTGTTATTCCAGGGCAATGAACATGCAGCACGCCATGCCCTGCAAAAAGCCATTGATGAAGATTTTTCTGAAGAAAGCGGAGAAGTCTATCTGGTGGGTGCCGGTCCTGGTGATCCCGATTTACTGACCTTCAGAGCCCTGCGTCTGATGCAGCGAGCCGATGTAGTGGTTTATGACCGTCTGGTCTCCCAGGGGATCCTGGATCTGGTGCGCCGTGATGCCGAGCTGGTCTATGTCGGCAAGGAAAGAAATAACCATGCGGTACCGCAGGAAGGCATTAATGAATGCCTGGTACGTTATGCCAAAGAAGGCAAACGGGTACTGCGTCTTAAGGGCGGCGATCCCTTTATCTTCGGACGCGGCGGGGAAGAAATTGAAACGCTGAAAGAAAACAATGTGATATTTCAGGTGGTTCCCGGTATTACCGCAGCGGCCGGTTGTGCCAGTTATGCTGGTATTCCGCTGACCCATCGTGATTATGCCCAGTCCTGTGTGTTTGTAACCGGGCATTTAAAAGATGGTACCGTCAATCTAAACTGGAAAGCTCTGGCGCATCCAAACCAGACCATTGTCTTTTATATGGGTTTACAGGCGGTGAATGTGATCCATAAGGAGCTGGTGGCGCATGGCTTAAAAGATGAAACACCGGCGGCTCTGGTAGAGCAGGGCACTACTGAAAACCAGCGTGTTCATGTCGGTACACTGGCTACTCTGGCGGATATAGTGGAACGGGAAAAAGTAAAAGCTCCTACACTGATCATTGTCGGTGATGTAGTGACCTTGCATGATAAATTGAAGTGGTTTAATCCGAATTCAGAACGCACTTCATCGTTTCAAAGTGCTCGTGGCCGGCGGGATTAGGTAAAAGAACAGATAAACAAATCAGACAAAGAAAATACTTAACACCAGATAAAGCGAAAGCATGAGTCCGGTAAAAGCAATACCGATGGTACTCATAAATAGATAAATCTGTTTCATACCGGCTTCCCTTAAATCTGATCAGTTTTTCTTATCCGTTTTATAAACTATAAAATGATTAAGGTATGTAGTCTGCAAGACAAGTCTGATACTTTTGTAGGAATGATTTTATTGTTTGTAGGACTCAGACTGAATAAATCAGTTGAACAAAACGCTGTACATTTACAATGTATGAAATGTATGAACACAAAAGTAAATAAAAAGCTAATTAAAAGCTAATACGAAAAAGGTAAACACAATGGATTTTAATTCCCTCACTAAAGAACAGCAGGTTATGGTCGCCATGCGTAAAACCCTGGCTAATATTGTTAAAGATACTACGCCTTCAGATCCGGGCCTCGTTCACCCCTTAAGCAAAGATACTGTGGAAGATATTCGTGCCTGTTTTGCACTGATTTCAGCTAGAGAAAGAGAATTAATGGAAGAGCTGGGCGTGGAAAATAAAGCCCGTCCATTTTTTACGGATGAAGTAAAACCCGCTGAAGTGGTTAAATTTAAAAAGAAATAATGATCATGAAGTCCCTTCTCCCTTTGGGAGAAGGTCAGGATGAGGGGCTGTTATTTATCTGACTGCTTACGCTTTGAACGGCGCTTCCGTTCAGGCAGTTTAAAATTGATAATGGATTTAACCACTTCATTATAAGGAATTTCGTCCAGACTCTGGTATTTAGCTACTGTTTCATTAATCGTACCGTGTACATTCTCAATAGGGGCACGTTCCTGAGCCTGCTCACCAAAGCGGGCATCCTCATCACTTAAAAGGGTGGTATCGGCCAGATTCTTATCGGCCAGTAACTGTTGCAGACCATAAATTCCACCCACCTGTACCTTAATTTCCTTAGCATGGGGCAGAGGGCCGTTGGCCTGAGTGATCTGCAGGGCAAAGCGTGAATTGGCACGCAGGTTGTCCAGTAATCTTCGGCATTGCTGCTGGGCCACGGCATCTTTACAGGCAAAGGCCTCCCGTTCTGCAAGCAATAACTTTTCAGCCTGTTCACACTGGCCGTAACGCAGTAACAGCAGTTTTTCAAAGTAACAGCGGGTCGGGTTCATTTCCCGATACGCTGACCGGTACTGATCCTCGTCCATTACTTTTCCCATTCCTTGAGAATAGGCTGTTCTCTGTGTTCACCGAGCTTTTCTTCAGCATCCAGAGGATTGTCCGCAAAAATCACCTTGAAGGTATCCTGCGGATCATTATCAGGGTTCATACGCTGCTCCCTGGCATAATTTCGAGCTTCCTTATAAGTCTCAAATTCATCCATCATTTCCATGGGCTTAACCAGATTAGCAACAGTGGGTGAAATTTTGTAAACGAAATAAGAGGCCATAAATAAAAATCCTTAAATAAGCAATCAGATGCTGTATTTTAACATGTTGTGTGGGCATGAACTATTTATTACCAATAATGTAGCAATAAAACAGAGTCCGTAAAAGAAAGTGAATTATCCGTCCATAAGCTGGATAAGAACCAGTCGGAACTTGAGGAGGAAAGGTACTTGTTGCAGACAATTCACTTTTATCGGTCAAACTAACCCAATATATTTAACCCGGCTGTGCCAAAATCCGTTCGCAAAAATCAACAGAGCCAAAATTAAATCTGGATACCAATATATAATAACCAAGTAAAATAGTCAAGTACTATTAAGCTGACAATATTTACCCTTTCCACAAAAAGCCCTAAGCTCTTTATTAACACTTAACACTTAACACTTAACACTTAACACTTAACACTTAACACTTAACACTTAACACTTAACACTTAACACTTAACACTTAACACTTAACACTTAACCCATAATTTTATGAAAATGCTACAATAAAACATCGATATCCAAA
>JALTKC010000176.1 GCA_027076245.1 Gammaproteobacteria bacterium | reverse complement strand
GTTCATGGCCGTCATCAATTGCACCCTGAATGGTTAACACTGGTTAAATAAAGGTTAGCTTATGCCGAATCCACATACAGCCACACAGACTGGTTTGCGTTTGCCCAATGAGAAAAACCAGTATGAAGTCACAGAAGATGAATTGCCGGTGCACTGCCCTCTGGCCGGCACCAGTTTATGGAATTCTCATCCCCAGGTATATATTGCCTTTGATTCCCATGGGTGGGGGAAGTGTCCTTATTGTGGTGCTGAGTATCAGTTAAAGGCCTGATGTTGGTTAAGTACATAAAATGTCGTTAATAAGCGAAAATGAGCAGCGCATAAAAAATGTGTTGCTCATTTTTATTTACGCCATTATGGGGCTTTACCCCATGACCCTGTTCCTAACCAAAGCCATACGGACAGAATATCTTGGCGTGCTATTTTTGCTTTTTCTTGTGGCGCTCGTACTGCGATTAATAAAACCGTATCGTGATGGTTTAAGCAAAGAAGAGAAATATTTTCTGGGAGCCTATGCGCTGGTTTTTATTATCGCGCTGCTATCTTATTTGTCCCTGTCGCAGGCGGAATTGGCGAACAAGCGCATGGCAGTGTACAGTTTTTTTGTCGTTGCCTCCGCAATATATCTTTTGTTCAAATATACACGGCCGAGAATAGAGCTGATTTGGCTGGCTATAGTGGTGGGGTGTTTTATTGCTTTGGGGCGAGCCCTGCTGGAAGAGTTTAAAATGGTAGAGGAGCTGGCCTGGACGGAGCATGTGGACAGGGCAAATGGTGTTATGCACCCCATTCGATTTGGCGGGCTTACCCTGATAATGGGATTTATTAGTCTTGCGGGTGTGTTATATCTTCAGGGGCTTCATAAGTCCTTGAAGCTTATTGGTCTGCTGGGTGGGCTGGCAGGTATTGCGGCCAGTTTTCTGTCCCAAAGTCGAGGCGTATGGCTTGCTGTGCCGTTCTTGCTTGTGATTCTGTTGTGGCCTCATATTATCAGGAGCAGCTTCAGATTTCGTCTATGGACGATAGGTATTCTGGTACTGATATTGATAGCTTTGCCTGTTATTCCCGGTTTTGATATTGGTCAGCGGGTAGAGCAGGCATATTCGGAAATCCAGATGTATTCCAAAAACAAGGCGGCAGTATCATCTTTAGGTGCCAGGATGAATATGATGGAGATCAGTGCAGATATTATTTCCAGGCATCCAATATGGGGGGTTGGTGTTGGAAATTACTATCCCAATGCAGTTGAGTATTATAATAACCATAAGTCTGAAATATCGGTTCATGTTCTGGAATTGAAAAATCCCCATAATGAATTCTTATTACAGTGGGTTACCCGGGGTACGGTGGGTCTGCTAGTTGTACTGGTGTTTTTTTTCGTAGCTTTCAGGTATTTCTATCTGAATCGGAAGCAGAATAATGGTGAATATTCTTTTGCTGCTATTTCAGGGATGGTAATTGTGATGGCTTCATTCTGCTATGGGCTTTCAATTGCCCTGTTTGAACACAGAGATTTTTTGATATTTTTTATCATTTACACCATGTTTTTTGCCGCTGCTGTGCAAGTAGAAAAACATGACGCATCATAGAGTCAATAGGTAATTTAATGAAAGAATCAAACAAACCGCAGGTTGTTATATTGCTGGCAGGTATGGGTAGCCGTCTGGGGCGTCCGCACCCTAAAAGTCTGACACCACTTGATAATGGTGAAACCATTTTATCCAGACAGTTGCGTATTCTAAAGAGTTTTGGTTTGTCAATCTGTGCGGTTGTCGGCTTTAAAAAAGACCTGATAATGGAGGCGGCTTCCGATTTATTGTTTGTCTATAACGCTAACTATGACACAACCAATACATCGAAAAGTTTGCTGGCTGCCTTGCAGCATTTTGAGAATCAGGATGTGATGTGGTTAAACGGTGATGTGGTTTTTGATCCCGAGATTATCAAGCTGATGTTGGCTTCTGAAACCTCGGCGGTTGCGGTGAACAATGCTCGTGTTGCCGAAGAAGAAATTAAATATACCCTGAACGAGGATGGCTACATTAACCAGATATCCAAACAGGTTCAGAATGCACTGGGAGAAGGTCTGGGCATAAACCTGATTAAGGCAGATGACCTGGAAGGCTTTAAAGAAAAACTGGCGGCAGTTGATGATAATGATTATTTTGAGCGTGGTATGGAGTTATTGATTGAAGATAAGGGAAATGTATTTAAGGCGGTTGATGTGGGTAACCGGAACTGTGTGGAAGTTGATTTTGCTGAAGATCTGGAAGCGGCCAAAACAATGCTCAAGAATGAAGAAGGCTGAAAATTTCTATTTGATTATCGTACCCTCATTGCTGAAATGCCAATTCTGCTGAGGGGTTTTCCAGTTCCCATACTTAAGGCTGAGATATTGTTGATAATGACATGGCGTTTTCAGTTCTCGGTTCATAAAAGTGACGGTATCAAAGCCCTGATAAAACGCCCTTTTAACTCGCATAATATGTTCACCGGCTTTCCAGTAGGTATATTGCTTGTCTGAATATTTAATAAAAATATCCAGGCAAAGGTCACCAGGAAGAACAGGTAAATAAGGATGGCGATTTTTTATTTTTATTATTCTGGGGGAATCAGCATTCCAGCATATGCCGTTTTCTTTCATGGCTCGTGTTTTTACACGCCAGCGACTTTTTTTAAGCTGCTTTAGTGCTGATATGGCAGCAGGAAAGCGGTCGGAGCAGATGGATATATCAATGTCTGTATCCCATGGGATGAGCTGTCCATCTCTTGCCAGCCCAAGCAGGGTGCCGCCTTCCAGATGATAAGGGATATTGTTGCTGTCCAGTATATCTGTAACCGTTAATAACAGCTCGGTTGCCTGCTGGCGTTTTTTTCCTTTTAATGGTGTATGGCTGGATGGCATATTATTTTTTCTGCTGGGTATTTGTGTTGATAATAACAGCTGGGCTTTTGTATGGTAATGCCTTTCTTATTGGATTACCGTGCCTTCATTGCTGTAATGCCAGGCCTGTTGAGGTGTTTTCCAGTCACCGTATTTAATAGCGAGATATTGTTGATGCTCATGGGGTGCTTTTAACTTTTTATGATTAAACTCCACAGTATCAAAGCCCTGATGAAAGGATTTGTCAATACGCATAATATTGCATCCGGCCTGCCAGTATGCATAGTCTTTATCAAAGTGCTTAATAAAAATATCCAGGCAAAGGTCGCCGGGAAGCAGGGGTATTAATGGGTTACGACTTTTGACTTTGATAATTCTTGGATCGCCTTTTTTCCATGCAGGGCCATTATCCTGCATATTGTGATGTCGTATTCGCCACTGCCAGACAGGTAGCTTCTTTAGTGCTTTTATCGCATCTTTATATCTATCGGCAGGAATGGAAATATCAATATCTGTATCCCATGGGATTAAATCTTTGTCCCGTACAATACCCAGTAAAGTGCCACCTTCAAGATGGTAAATAATATTGTGCTGATCCAGAATATCAGCTACAGCAAATAATAGCTTAATTGCTTGCTGACGCTTTTTTCCTGTCAATGGAATAGATGATGATGCCATAAGGTCTTATTGTATCTCTTTTAGTAGAAACTCACATATTCTTCTGGATGCATTACCATCCAGGTTGCCGAGTAGCTCGCTTGAGTATTGTTGCCTTTGCTGCTGGAAATTTTCAGGATGTTCTAATTCATTTTCTATAGCAGCTTTGAGGTTCCTGTATTTTTTAACATGCCTGGCGATATCCTGATAACGAAGAATATTACTATCCATTCGTTTATGGTATCGATATTTAAAAATACCGCGGTAGTTCCATCTTAATCTGATAAAGTCACACCAGATTACAGGCCTGTTCAGGGCGGCGAACTCGAACAGGGCTGAAGAGGCTTCGCTTATTAGAATGTCAGCTATGTCCATAAAGGGTAGAAGTGAATAGTCCATGTCTTTTGTGACATATACATTCTCATATTCTCTCCAGTTATTTATTCTTGTAAGCTGTTTTTTATAACGGGGGTTGCTTAAGGAGAACTGATGGGGCTTGATAATAATATTGAAATCCGAAAACTGTGATGGCCAGTCAATATGCATATTCTCAATGGAGCTGGGATAAAAGGTCGGAGCATATAAAATGGTTTTTTTACGGGGGTCCAGTGACAGCTTCTTTAACTGCTCTTCCCTGTTGCTTGTACTGTTAACTAATGGGTCCAGTTTGGCAAACCCTGATTCATATACTTTGATATCAGGATATCGTTTACGTAGTTCCTGAGTCCTGTAAGGGCCTTCTGTGAAACGTATATTCATCTGGCTTAGTGCTTTATCATAATAGCATTCTTTAATTCCAATGCCATGATATAAAAGGGCTGTGCGGCAGCCTGGTGGTATTTCCTTCAGTAAAGGAAAAGCATTACCAAATACAATCCAGTCAGGTTTATCCTGTTTGTATATTTCTATACAGTCATAATCATTTCTGACTGTTCTGGTTTTCAGTTTTTCCTTTTCTGCAATAGCGTGAATAAGCTCGGCAGAAGTATTTTGTTGATTAAAGATAAACAGGCAGTCGACCCTGTGCTTTAGGAGCTGCTGAAATACGGGCAGGAATTGAGGCAGGTAATACAGGTGTTGAATATAGAAATATATTTTAGGCATGGGGCTATTTGATATGGAAATAGGAGAGACGTTTTCTAACCTGTAGTTTTCGCCACAGGTTGAGTGGTTTTTTCTTTTCAGGTGGGTTTTGTATGGCTTCCTCAACAGCCTGAAGAACTCGCTGGCTGGAGTTTCCGTCACGATAGGGGTGCATATTGGAAATAAAGTCTTTTATGGCTGTCAGAAGTTTATCAGGCAGGTGCCGGGCAATCTGAATAGCGCCATTTAATTCATCAGGATGCTGAATGTTAATAATGTGAGGGCCCGGCTGCCGGTTATTATAGGTCATGACTGGCTTATGTAATAACAGGAATTCTGCAATGACCGACGAAGTGTCTGATAACATTATATCGGCCTGATGAAGTAATGGAATAATGTCGTTGC
Organism: Gammaproteobacteria bacterium; assembly: GCA_027076245.1. GTDB lineage: Bacteria > Pseudomonadota > Gammaproteobacteria > GRL18 > GRL18 > JANELJ01. The sequence goes on along the minus strand of JALTKC010000176.1, from coordinate 1,073 downwards.
TGTCTGATATGGTGAGTTTATCGCTTTCCAGTTGACGGTATTGCTCAATGATTTCATTGGGCATTTTAGGATGAAACTTAATCAGCCATTTATACTGCCGCTGCTGGCTGATTTGTTTTATCGGCTTTAACAGTTCATTGGCCGATGTCAGTGATGGGCTAAAAGTCGGTGCATACAGAATAGTCGGCATTTGTTGCTTTTCTTCTGCGGGTGGCAATGGTTTTTTAAATAAAGGGTCGATTTTAGGCCAGCCGGTTTCCTTAACGGTGAAATAGCCATATTGATTTTGCAGTTTGTTAAATACACTGGTGGTGGCGGGGCCATGGGTACAATATAGATCAAAGAAACCACGGATATCAAAATGGCCCTTTTTCTCTATACCAAAGCCGTGAAAAATCTCAACTTTTAAACCCGGGAAAAAATCGGGAACCCAGTTGCCGGGGACAAAAACCGCACGGGGATTAAACTGTTTTACCTGTTCAATCGTTTCCAGTCTTATTTCTTCATTATTAAGCACTGTGCCAGGCAGATTATATAAAAACCAGGCGGCATTATGTTCCTGCTCAATAATAGCTTGTTGTAGTGGCCGCAGGATGGCGATGGAATATGCCTGGCTGGCAAATAATAAGTAATTCATACCGTTAAAATAGGATGGTAAGATAATGCGCAGTATAACTGAAAATATATGACGCGTTTTTATGAAAACGCCTGATTGATAAAAAATCACCCGAACATAGATGAATACCTACATAAAAAAAATCAAAAACGCCCGCGTACTGGTGCTGGGTGATTTAATGCTGGATCGCTACTGGAGCGGCTCTACTTCACGTATATCTCCCGAGGCGCCTGTGCCGGTGGTAAAGGTAAATGAAGCAGAAGATCGCGTTGGTGGCGCGGGCAATGTGGCCGCCAATATTATCAGTGTGGGAGCCGCTGCCAGGGTGCTGGGTGTGACAGGACAAGATGAAAATGCCCGTTTATTGCAGCAGATTTTACACAAGGCCAATGTGCCAACCCATTTATTAAATGATGCATGCTGCACCACCATTACCAAGCTGCGTGTGCTGAGCCGT
>JALTKC010000175.1 GCA_027076245.1 Gammaproteobacteria bacterium | reverse complement strand
TGTCCATCACAAAATCACACAAATCACAGTGCAGACAGCTTTTCATATTCTTCTTTTGATAATGGAAAGGCCGGATCAACCACCAGCACTTCGTCGTAGGTAAAATTGTCTGAACTGTGATGAAAGTGATTAGTTGATTCTATGATTACACACCCCACAATCACTGTCCATCACAAAATCACACAAATCACAGTGCAGACAGCTTTTCATATTCTTCTTTCGATAATGGAAAGGCCGGGTCAACCACCAGCACTTCGTCGTAGGTAAAATTGTCTGAACTGTGATGAAAGTGATTAGTTGATTCTATGATTACACACCCCACAATCACTGTCCATCACAAAATCACACAAATCACAGTGCAGACAGCTTTTCATATTCTTCTTTTGATAATGGAAAGGCCGGATCAACCACCAGCACTTCGTCGTAGGTAAAATTGTCTGAACTGTGATGAAAGTAATTAATTGATTTTATGATTACACACCCCACAATCACAGTTCAGACTTTATTTTGCACCCTTTTAAACTGTAAACTCTTGCTTCCAAAATTTATTAGCAATCCAACTTCCATATTGTATGCTTCCAAATAATTAATAGCCTGTGCCAGATGTACATTTTCTAAATTAATTATTGCTTTGAGTTCAACCATAATTTTATCTTCTACAAAAAAATCTACCCGCCGGGTGCCGATCTGTTGCTCTTCGTAAAAAATGGGCATTTCCATTTCCCGCACAAAAGACAAGCCTTGTTTGCTCATCTCAATGGCCAGCGCCCGCTGATAGATTACTTCCTGGAAGCCGTTACCCAACGTCGAATGCACCTTCATGGCACAGCCGATAATTTTAGAAGTCAATGCAGAATATTTGTATTCTTCTTTGATGCTACTCATTATTATTCTCCATTGTCTGGACTTTGATGAAAGTGATTAGTTGATTCTATTATTACACACCCCACAATCACTGTCCATCACAAAATCACACAAATCACAGTGCAGACAGCTTTTCATATTCTTCTTTTGATAATGGAAAGGCCGGGTCAACCACCAGCACTTCGTCGTAGGTGAGTTGGTAGAGTTTGTGCACAATTAAATCTATTTTGTTTTCGAGATCGTGAATATCTGTACACGGATCCTGTTCTTTTAAAACTAAAACTTGTTGGGCTATTTCATCCAATTGTTGATTATCCAAATTCTTCGGCAATGGAAATTTTTTCATAAATAAAGCACTTGGTTCAAAGTATCCATTTTGTAGTTTAGATAAAAGATGTGAAAACAGCCAGGTAGCGGTTTTTGAATTCAAAATTGCGAGCAAAGTTTTATTTGTCGCTGGAATAATAAATGTTTTTTGGTTTGTATAAAACTGCTTTTCGTCC
>JALTKC010000174.1 GCA_027076245.1 Gammaproteobacteria bacterium | reverse complement strand
AAACAACTGGTTGCTGACGGGGCGGTATTTTATGAACATCTAAAACCCGCATCAGAGCACAGCTCAGATGGATCCGGAGACCGTGGGCATGGGTAAAAAAATACTCTATACCCTGCTGCTGGTGTTAATCGCTTATCTGAGTGTCTGGTTTTACCAGAACTACAGCTGGGTGGAGGAGCAGAAAGAGGTTGGCTTTCAGGGGCTGGCAAAACGCAAACCGCTGTTGGCGGCCGAGTTTTTTTTACAGAAAATGGGGGTTAGAAACGAGCCGGTAAATGGTCTGGTGGCTTTTCGTGATACGGATATTATGCACAGGGTAAGCAGTATCCTGATCGCAACAAAACGGGAAACCCTGAATGCCGAGCTGGCGGATAATCTGCTGCAGTGGCTAAATGCCGGCGGCCATCTGATAGTAGAAGCACGTTATTGTCAGGATATTGATATGGAGTTGCGCAATCAAAACTATCAGGCTGAAAATGGCCTGGCCGATCCGGACTTTGTATTCCGCTTATTGGGCTTGTGCGTCAAAACTCTGGATGATAAAACCATTAAGGCTCTGGACGGAGAAACCACACCGGTAACGGCTGAATTAGCAGACTCACCATTACAGACCCGTATTCAGGTGTATTTCCCCTACTGGGAAGTGCTTAAGCAATTAAAGACCGGGCAGAATTATGAGCTGACCTGGAAAATTGCCGATCAATCCGGCCCCTATCTTATGCAGTATGCAGTCGGTAAAGGCCGGCTGACCGTATTAAGCACTACCGATGTTTTTACGAATGAGTATATTGACCAGTATGATCATGCCCGGCTATTACTGGAACTGGTGCAGCCAGCGAGCCTGCAAAATAACACCTTACAGGAAACCGTCTGGCTGATTGCCGTAGATGATATGCCCTCACTCTGGCACTGGCTGTGGCAAAATGCCGGCTACGTTATGGCCAGCCTGAGCCTGCTGTTTCTACTCTGGCTGTGGCGCGCTCCTCTGCGTTTTGGGCCGGTTCTTGATGATCAACCTGTTGCCCGACGGAAACTACTGGAACACATTGAAGCCAGCGCCTGGTACCGCTGGCATTATAAACAATGGCCGCAACTAATAACCGCTGTTCAGGAAGACGTCTGGGAACAGATTCAGAAAATGCACCCCATGATCCAGCGCGAAAGGCCTGATCAGGCATGGTCCATACTGGAAGAGATAACTCAAATTAACCAGTCAGACATAAAAAAAGCCCTGGCCCCATTAAAAACAATCAATGAAAAAGACTTTGAACAAACCATTAAAACCCTGCACACCCTAAAAAACAATTTATAATGGCTAACACATAACACATAACACATAACACATAACACATAACACTTAACACTTAACACC
>JALTKC010000173.1 GCA_027076245.1 Gammaproteobacteria bacterium | reverse complement strand
TGATGGTTATCGTCTGCCTTTTGAATCCGAATGGTCTTTTGCAGCCAGAGGCAAAAATAATCAGAAATACCCCTGGCCGGGCAGTTTTCCACCACCGGATATGAGTGGTAATTTTGCTGATGAATCTGTCAGAGGAAATCTGGCTCAGTATATCGAAGGTTATAATGACCAGCATAAAGTATCCGCACCGGTTGGTACCTATCAAAAAAACAACTCTGGTTTTTATGATATGGGTGGTAATGTTTCAGAATGGTGTCAGGACTTCTATTCACCCAATATTTCATTTACTTCAAAAACGCTTATTAATCCAACCGGCCCGGAAAAAGGCACTCATCATGTAGTACGGGATTCAAGCTGGCGGGATGCATCTATTACTGAGTTACGCCTGAGTTATAGAAACTATAACAAAAAGAAAGCTAACGACCTGGGTTTCCGTCTGGCAAGGTATGCGCAATGAATAATTGTAAACTTAAGTTATTAACTTCCCCCTTTGAAAAAGGGGGATTTAAGAGCAGTACAATTTGCGGGTGGGCACTAATGCTTATTCTATTAATTGTTGCTTTTATAATGACCAGTACTAAGATCTATGCAGAAAGCAATAAACAAACAACTTCAACCACAGTAAAAACAACAACACAGCCTGAAAAAAAAACAAAAACCAATACACGGGAAAAAAAATTTATTCCAACAGAAAAAATACAGGCTGATACTTCAGTGCCCTTCCCTGTTGATATATAAGACCCTATAAAATTACCAATGGATTAAGTATGTATAGAAATAAAAATATTCCCATCGAATTGATCTACCAGGTATTTTCCCTGTTAATTGCCTTTATCATTATTCATGCAGTCTATATCTCTGTTATTCGTCCCCATGCAGATGAATTCCTGGAGCAGGAACATCAGTTGATGTTGCAGGACAGTAATTATGTACAGAAACGAGACTTTTATGTGGTGATACGGGACTATGAACAGGAGGCCTGTTTTATTCTTATGCTCTGGGCTCTGGCCATAATGGCTTTTAAAGGCTACCAGTCCTGGCGGGAAAATAACCTGCTTAATACTGATATTTTAAAATTGCCTGTTAATTTGCCCATTGGCCCGGAAGATACCCGGGCACTGTTAAAACGATTACAGGAATTACCCGATCACATGCAGCGATTCCTGTTGCCTCGAGCCCTTAGAGTCAGCATACAGCGTTTTGCCGCAACCCGTAATGTGCATGACTCATCCACGGCCATGCGCGATGTCTGCGACTCGGAAGCTCAGCGTTTAGAGACAGAATTATCCATAATCCGTTATATTGCCTGGGCTATTCCATCCGTAGGTTTTATTGGTACGGTACGGGGAATTGGTGATGCGCTGGCTCAGGCC
>JALTKC010000172.1 GCA_027076245.1 Gammaproteobacteria bacterium | reverse complement strand
ATAGGGCAAACCGGCGATACTGCCGGCTATACCGACTAATACCACAATCGATGATATAGCATCACTGCGATGGTGCCAGGCATTGGCTTTAAGCAGAGAAGAGTTTAAACGGTTCGCGTAAACCAATGTATAACGGTACAGTGCTTCTTTGGAAAGTACCGATAACAGCGCCACCCAGATGGTGATAGTTTCCGGTACCGGAATATCACCTGAAGCCAGCCGGTTAGTGGCATCAATAATAATACCAAGGCCTACGGTAATTAATACACCACCCAGAACGGCGGCAAATGCCGTTTCAATACGTGCATGCCCATAGGGATGATCTTCATCAGGCTGTTGATTGCCCTTCTGGGCTGCCCAGACTACCAGTCCATCACTCAGTAAGTCTGAAAAGGAATGAATTCCGTCCACAACCAGAGCATGGGAATGCCCGACAAGACCAATGATTATTTTAAAAATGGCCAGGACAAAATTAACAATAGCACCAACGATGGTGACTTTACTGGTCAGGCGATAGCGTTCATCAGCCTTATTTGATATCGTCGCAGTTTGCTCATTGGTTTCAGACATATTACTTAATCTAGATTAAAAATGGAATTTTACGTTGAAACGCCCAAAAAGCCAATTTTTAAACTTTATAAAAATCTCTCCCGGATGTAGTCATTAATTTGTTACAGAGCAGTTCAGGTTCTCTATACCTGAATAACACTTCTAAAAGGCAATTTTTATACCATAGTTCATAGAGTATTGAATTTGAATTGTTTTTAATGCTGTAGAAGGACGAGTTATGTAGAACTGACTATTATATACAGAGTATTGCAGGTTTTTTGCACCAAATTGGCGCTAAAAATAAAAAAACCCCGTTCTGAACCTAATCAGAACGGGGTTTTTTAGTCTGGTACTACTGACGCTTTACTTAGCGGCAGGAGCAGCAGGCTTAGCAGGAGCAGCCTGAGGTGCTACAGGTGCTGCATATGGACGTGGAGCATAATAACCACGATAGTATGGTTCGTTAGCATAAGTGTTATAACCATCAAAACGGCTGTTCATGTTGTTGTAGCCATTGTAGTTGCTATAACCATTACCATAAGCGGAACCACGGGTGTTACCTTTACCACGACCACGACCACGGGCTTTAATAGTGATTTCTACATCACCGTCCATGTCGCTGTCCATGCTGCCATCACCCCAACCACTGCCATAGCCGTTGCCATAAGCATTGTTGTTCCAGTTGTTCTGACCATAACCGTTAAAGTTAGTATTGGAGTTGCTGTCATCTCCCCACCAGGCGTTTGCAGTCATAGATACAACAGAAGTTGCAATAGCAGCAGCAATAATTAATTTTTTCATTTTATACTCTCCAGTATTTGTTTAATCTTAAATTATTGAATCGGATAAAAACCGCTTATCCGGTTAATGTGTTTCACGTTGATTTTATTATTTTCTTTCAACTTGGCTATAAGTATATTAGATCAGACTAATATTATCAATAGTTAATATGAAATTTCTGGCAATTTTTTTATTTTAATGTCAATTCAGGCTTTAGTTCACTGCTCATGCTTAACCTGAACAGTAATAATAATCTCATTATCCTGCTCAACAATATCCAGAACCTTATGGCCATTAATTCGACACCAGGCGGGAATATCCGCTTTGGCACCGGGATCGGTACAGATGACCACCACCCGATCTCCGGTAGCCAGTTTAGCCACCGCATCCTGAGCCCTGATTACCGGCAAGGGGCACAATAATCGACGGGCATCAACATAGCAGGGTTCTTTATGCTGTCCGGCACTCATATCAGCCAGTCCTTATTGATGTCATCCGGGGACATGGGAGTAATACTGTATTCCTGTTCCTCGCCCGTACTCTGGCGTATGACCAGTTTAACCTGCGGATCATTTTTACCCTGGCTATAGCGTGCCACCAGAGCCAGAGCCTGATCACGTTCCTCATCAGATTTAAATTCACCGTCCACCAGACACAGGGCACCGGGATGACTGGTGGGAAAAATAGACATAAACTGATTTTTATAGCCCTGCATAAAACGGTTTTCACCTTCTTCACGCCCGATAATCAGTTTAAGATGAGGAGCCAGTCGAAAATGCCGGCCCATTTTAAGCATGATGATGTCATCCAGTTCGTAATCCCGGCTGGGGCGGTTATGCCACATATCCTGTAATTTAATGGCATAATTTTCATCTGTGAGCATACAGCAGCCACCGGCGGGCTGGGCATAATCCTTAAAACCAAATTTTGCTGCCAGGGCCATCTGTGGTTTACGGGTTCGACCACTGAAATCATACAGCTTTTCCCGATCCAGCCAGCCTTCACGTTCCGGCAGGGTTTCGGGCAATTGTTTTGCACTTAAGGGCCGTACCAGAAGATCATTACCACCGGATTCCTTAGCCACCACCGGCATGGTTTCCCGACGCTGCGACATGGGCCGCTGACCCACCACCTCTCCGGTAATGATAAAATCGAAGTCATGTTCCTTTATCCACTGTACCGCTTTTTTAACCATAAAGGTCTTGCAGTCCAGACAGGGATTAACATTTTTGCCGTAACCATGTGCCGGGTTAAGCAGAATATCCTTGTATTCTTCTACCACATCGACAATATGTAGTTTAATACCTAACTGCTCGGCCACCCATAAGGCATTATTGCGTTTCTGCTTGTCTTGGTGTTTTTTCCTGACCGCATGGGTATGGCCTTCCACACAGAAACCGGTAAAGAAATTAATCCCTTCGACATGGATCCCCTGTTCCTGAATCACTTTGACTGCCAGCATGGAGTCCAGGCCACCGGATATCAGAGCTACGGCTTTACGTTGCTGTTTCATCTCACTACTTCAACTTGCTTAAAAGCAGGGATTATAACAAAAAAGCCGCCAATAAATCCTGACTATTTTAATTAGTCTTTATTTACAGGATACCTGCTGTGTCAGGAATTGTTTAGTTCTATCATCGGCAGGGCACTGGTATCCCGGTGTTTACGACTATTGGCATAAAATGCCCTGAGTTCTTCGCGGGTCATATACATCTGGTAAGCCAGTTTACGGTGCTTTACCGGCAGGCCGGCCTTGCGTATGGCGATAGTGATCTGGGTGGGTGTGTATTTTGTCTGATGACCATAAAGAGCACTGAGCTGTTCCGGCAGTATCTTTTTATAACTGCGTTGAGCCCGACTTTGCTCTATTCTGGATTTAAAACCAACGATAGATTTAAGCATATTACTCTCCCGCCATATGCGACTGAGTACTGGCTTTCATAATCGCCTGATACTGCCGGGATAGTTTACGATTCCAGAGCCATAAATTAATTGTGGAAGCAATGGCCCGGAGTACTGAGTGATGCCTTACTTTCATCACAACTCCTTGTATTTTTATTGTATTTTTAACTGTATTTATAATTATATTTGTTTGTTTTTATTAGTATTTTTTCCGTATCAGGAGTTTAACTGCTTTTAAATGCCGCAGACAATTCGGGTAAACCCCGCTTACGCAGGAAATGTGATGTGTTTCTCGTTTTTAAGTTGGAAATTTCCTCATTCTAACCTTCTCCCAGAGGGAGAAGGGACTTAAACCTTGTTTATTAACAAGAAAAGGGATCAGTGTTTAGAGGGTTTGGTAGCATAATTCGTAAATTTTTCTAAGGCACCGGAGATTTTTTTCAGAACATTATCTCTGTCCTTAATACCATGACGTTTGGCAATATAGAACGGGGTATTATAAGCCAGCCAGACTTTACCGTCCGCATCTTTCCAGGCCATGGCCTTAAGTGGCAGATCAATGGCTGTTGTGGGAGAGCTTTGCATTAACAGAGTACCTGTTTTAGGATTACCGAATATCAGTAATTCTGTTTCCGTCATGGTTAAACCCACATTTTTAGCCCCTTTAGTATGATTAACGCGGGTGAAAACAGTCAGTCCTTTCTTTAACAGGATCTGTTCCAGTCGATCCAGGGTTTCGGGAACACTGTAAGCACTGGGCTTGATAATCAGGCCGTCTATATTATTCGGCTGTGCCGTAACCTGACTGCTTATAGCCAGTATCAGGATAAAAAGTATTGCTTGTATCAGTTTCATTATTATTGAGTCCTTTTCATTTTAGTTATCGATTTTTTAGTCGAAGATTAACTTAACATAAAGTCTGTAAAAAACGATATAGGTGTATTCCACAGTCCCGGTCGTATAATACCTATAATCCTAAATACATAAAAATAGTACCAATTTCAGGCAAAATAACGATCTGGCAGGGGCTTTAAGGTATAATTACGGGCTTTTAGATAACCCTTAAGCCATTAACAGCCTTAAGCCAAACTATAATAGTCAGATAATATAATGTCAGAGAGTAGCTCAAATACCCGTAATGCCTCCAGCACCCTTGATGTATCCACATTTCAGGGGCTGATCCTCGCCCTGCAAACCTATTGGGCCGAACAGGGCTGTGTGCTGCAACAACCTTATGATATGGAAATGGGTGCCGGTACGTTTCACCCGGCCACTTTTTTACGAGCCATTGGCCCGGAGCCCTGGAGCGCGGCCTATGTCCAGCCCTGCCGCCGCCCCACGGATGGCCGCTATGGTGAAAACCCCAACCGTCTGCAGCATTACTATCAATTTCAGGTCGTCATTAAACCATCCCCGCTGGATATTCAGGATCTGTATCTGGGTTCTCTGAAAATGCTCGGCATTGATCCACTGGTACACGATATCCGTTTTGTGGAAGACAACTGGGAATCACCCACTCTGGGCGCCTGGGGTCTGGGCTGGGAAGTCTGGCTTAATGGTATGGAAGTGACCCAGTTTACCTATTTCCAGCAGGTCGGCGGCCTGGACTGCAAACCGGTAACGGGGGAAATTACCTATGGTCTGGAACGTATTGCCATGTACCTGCAGGGCGTAGAAAGTATTTATGATCTGGTCTGGACGGACGGGCCGCTGGGTAAAGTAACTTATGGTGATGTATTTCACCAGAACGAAGTTGAAATGTCTGCCTATAATTTTGAACAGGCACCAGTGGATAATCTGTTTCAGCAGTTTGATCATCTGGAAACTGAAAGTAAACGCCTGATTGAAGCCGGTCTGCCTCTGCCTGCTTATGAAATGATGGTCAAAGCCTCCCATGCCTTTAACCTGCTGGATGCCCGCCATGCGATTTCAGTCACTGAACGTGCCCGTTTTATCGGCCGGGTCCGCGGACTCTCCAGAGCCGTTGCCCAGGCCTACTATGAACGGCGTGAGGCACTGGGTTTTCCAATGGTGCAGGATACTTAACAGATTACTTTTTCTCCCTCCAGGAGAAAACCCTCACCCTGGCCCTCTCCCAGAGGGAGAGGGGATATGTATTAGAACATACAGAAATATAAATCGGATTTAAAATATGTCAGACAGCAAAGACTTATTACTTGAACTTGGTACGGAAGAACTGCCCCCTAAGGCTCTAAAGGGACTGGCACAGTCTTTTTGCAACACAGTAGCCGAGGGACTGAATAAAGCCGGACTCGGGCACGATGAAATAAAAATCTATGCCACACCAAGACGTCTGGCAGTACTGGTAAAAAATCTGGCCACTACCCAGCCGGATAAAGCCATAGAACGCCGCGGCCCTGCATTACAGGCCGCCTTTGATGATGAAGGCTGTCCAACTAAAGCCGCTATAGGTTTTGCCAGCTCCTGTGGAGTGACCGTTGAGGAATTATCCAGACTGGAAACTGACAAGGGTGCCTGGCTGGCCTATACCATTGAAGAAAAGGGAAAAGCAGCAGAAGAACTGATCCCGGCCATTTTTCAAACCGCACTGGATAAGCTGCCTATCCCCAAACGCATGCACTGGGCCGATCTGGATGCCATGTTTGTCCGCCCTGTTCACTGGGCTGTTATTTTATTTGGTGAACAGGTGATTCAGGCAGACATATTAAGCGTGACCTCTTCCAATAAAACCCGCGGCCATCGTTTTCATCATCCCCAGGCCATTACCCTGGATAACGCTGCTGATTATGAAACCATTCTGGAGCAGCAGGGCAAAGTGATTGCGGATTTTGACAAACGCCGGGAAATCATCCATCAGCAGATTATGGATATTGCCGTACTGGCTGAGGGTACTGCCGTAGTTGATCCTGATCTGCTGGATGAAGTCACCAGTATGATTGAA
>JALTKC010000171.1 GCA_027076245.1 Gammaproteobacteria bacterium | reverse complement strand
CATAAACTGCGGTGATCAGGTTGCGCCCCATACGGCCGGCCGCGCCGGTGATTAGAATATTTGTCATGTTTATTTCTGATTCCAGGTTTTGCTTTTTTGTTTAAATATTTTATGTCTGACGGGAATAATTACCATGCACCAATTACCAAGCAACATAGGCATAGTTCTGTTCCTGCAGTTCCATCATATCAGCCACACCGACGTCCACCAGTTTGGCAAAGGGTAATAAGTCGTCTTTAGTCCAGTTCATGGCTGTCAGGGTTCTGCCGCAGGCATGAAACTTAACACCCTGTTCAGCCAGACTTTTAATTTTTTCCCTGACTTCATCATCCACAGGCCGGGCAGGATTTTTGACCAGTACATGAATACCACGCCCGAAACAGGCAATGACAATATCGATATTGTCCGCGTATTTGCCAATCATGGCACCTGCGGAATTAACCACATGTTTATGGTACTCGGTATCATCTTTATTGAGTTGGTAGAGCATTTTGTGCTCGGGCGGATCACCGGGAAAACGTTCTCCCCTGTCACTGCCGCCCTCTTTTTGATGCGCCTGAGCCGCAGCAGTCGATGCGCCTAAAGCCACAGCACCACTGCCGGCAACCAGCCTTGTCAAAGCTGAACGCCGAGACTGGCTGGGTTCCTGTGCATTATTTATACTATTATTTTGTTTCTGAAATAATGCTTTTATCCGCCCCCAGATAGATACTGAATCCATAATGCCTCCTTAAGTCAGTTTCAGGCCTTATTATGACCCAATATTCTGCTTCATGTCATCAAAGAATTTCTTAACACCATCCAGCCAGCTATGCGCTTTAGGACTGTGGCTTTTACCCCCTTCTTCCAGAGTGGACTGAAATTCTTCCAGCAGTTCTTTTTGACGGGCATTCAGCTTAACCGGTGTTTCTACAATGACCCGGCAGAGTAAATCACCCTGTACACCGCCCCGTACTGAACGAACGCCTTTATTACGCAGACGGAATAATTTTCCGGACTGGGTTTCTGGGGGCACTTTCAGGGTAATACGACCATCCAGGGTAGGGACTTCAAGGGTTCCGCCCAGTGCCGCCGTAGCTATGTTAATAGGGACTTCACAGTATAAATCGCTGCCTTCACGGGTAAAGATATCATGGGGTTTAACATGCACATGCACATACAGATCCCCTGGCGGGCCACCGTTCTGTCCGGCTTCACCTTCATTGGACAGGCGAATGCGATCCCCGGTATCCACCCCGGCAGGCACTTTAACGGACAGGGTTTTATGCTCCTGAATACGGCCTTCACCATGGCAGGCATCACAGGGATCTTTAATGACCTTACCCGTACCATGACAGGTTGGGCAGGTCTGCTGCAGGGAGAAAAAACCCTGCTGCATGCGTACCTGACCTACCCCATGACAGGTTGAGCAGGTTTCCGGTGAGGAACCCTTTTTGGCTCCGGAACCGTTACATTTATTACATTTGACATAGGTAGGTACACGAATTTTTACGGTTTTACCATGTACCGCTTCTTCCAGGCTCAACTCCAGATTGTACTGCAGGTCGGCCCCGCGGTAGACTCGTTCACCACGATGGCCGCCGCCTCCACCACCGCCAAAAATATCGCCGAACACATCACCAAAAATATCACTGAAATTGCCGCCGGGACCACCGCCCATTCCGGCTCCCTGCTCTACTCCGGCATGACCGAATTGATCATAAGCCGCCCGTTTCTGAGCATCAGAAAGCACTTCATAGGCTTCTTTAGCTTCCTTGAATTTAGCTTCTGCCTCAGTATCATCCGGGTTTCTGTCTGGATGATGCTTCATGGCCAGACGGCGATAGGCTTTTTTAATTTCTACCTCACTGGCCGTCCTTTCAACACAAAGTACTTCGTAATAATCTCTTTTTGACATGACTGCTTTCTTTATCTGGTGATGGTAATTCTGGTGTTTACAAAATTATTTGTAATTTTATATTTAAAACAAAAAAACACAGGAGAGGGAAATTCCCCATCCTGTGTTCTTAAGCACTCCACGCCGCTCATAGTCAAAACTGATTATGTCGGACGCGAGCTTCATAGTGAGACTAATTACTTCTTGGAATCATCCACTTCTTCGAACTCTGCGTCAACCACATCGTCATCAGCAGTGTTCTGAGCAGCGCCTTCAGCTTCTGCTGCACCAGGTCCGCCGGCAGTGCCTGCGGCATCACCCTGGTTGGCGTACATACGTTCTGCCATTTTTGCAGAAGCATCTGTCAGAGCCTTGGTCTTGGCTTCGATGTCATCCTTGTCGTCACCTTTAATGGCTTCTTCAAGGTCCTTAATGGCCGCTTCAATGGACGTTTTTTCACCTTCTTCCAGTTTATCGCCCAGCTCTTCCATAGACTTCTTAGTGGCATGAATCATATTATCTGCTGTATTACGGGCAGTAATCAGTTCATGGAACTTCTTGTCCTCTTCTTTATGCGCTTCAGCATCCTGTACCATACGTTCGACTTCATCATCAGACAGACCGCTGGACGCTTTAATCACAATGGACTGTTCCTTGCCGGTCGCCTTATCTTTAGCCGATACGTTCAGAATACCATTGGCATCCAGGTCAAAGGATACTTCAATCTGTGGTGTGCCGCGTGGTGCGGGTGGAATATCCGCCAGGTCAAAACGACCCAGTGATTTATTGGCACTGGCCATTTCTCGTTCACCCTGCAGAACATGTACCGTTACCGCAGTCTGGTTATCATCCGCTGTGGTAAATACCTGTGATGCCTTGGTAGGAATCGTGGTATTTTTCTCTACCAGTTTGGTCATTACACCGCCGGCAGTTTCAATACCCAGAGACAGTGGGGTAACATCCAGCAGCAGGACGTCCTTAACATCACCGCCCAGAACACCGCCCTGAATCGCTGCACCTACGGCCACTGCTTCATCGGGGTTAACATCCTTACGTGGTTCCTTACCAAAGAATGCCTGTACTTCTTCCTGTACTTTAGGCATACGGGTCTGACCACCCACCAGAATCACATCGTTAATATCATTAACAGACAGGCCAGCATCATTCAATGCCACTTTACAGGGCTCAATGGTACGCTTAATCAGTTCTTCTACCAGAGATTCCAGCTTGGCACGAGTTACCTTGACATTTAAGTGTTTAGGACCGGATGCATCTGCAGTCACATAAGGCAGGTTAACATCGGTCTGCTGTGCACTGGACAATTCAATCTTGGCTTTTTCTGCGGCTTCTTTCAGACGCTGCATGGCCAGTGGGTCACCGCGTAAATCCATACCCTGATCTTTCTTGAATTCATCCGCCAGGTAATCAATCAGGCGTAAATCAAAGTCTTCACCACCGAGGAAGGTGTCACCATTAGTGGATAATACTTCGAACTGATGTTCGCCATCAACTTCAGCGATTTCAATAATGGAGATATCAAAGGTACCACCACCAAGGTCAAATACCGCTACGGTAGAATCGCCCTTGCTCTTGTCCATACCATAAGCCAGTGCCGCTGCAGTTGGCTCGTTAATAATACGTTTTACATCCAGACCGGCAATTTTACCTGCGTCTTTAGTGGCCTGACGCTGGGAATCGTTAAAGTAAGCAGGTACAGTAATAACCGCTTCTGTTACGCTTTCACCCAGATAATCTTCTGCGGTTTTCTTCATTTTCTGCAGAATTTTTGCTGATACTTCAGGTGGCGCCATTTTCTTGCCCTGAGCTTCTACCCAGGCATCGCCATTGTCTGCTTTAATAATGTTATAAGGTACCAGCTCAATATCTTTCTGTACCGCATCTTCATTATAAGTACGACCGATAAGACGTTTAACCGCATAAATTGTGTTGGCTGGATTGGTTACCGCCTGACGTTTGGCTGGCTGTCCAACCAGAATTTCATCTTCTGTATATGCAACGATGGATGGAGTGGTGCGGTCGCCTTCTGCATTTTCAATCACTTTTGGCTTGTCACCATCCATAACCGCTACGCATGAGTTGGTGGTACCCAAATCAATACCGATAATTTTGCCCATTGTTTGTTCTCCTCAGAATTTTTATTTTGTACTTGTTATGTACTTTTTTTGTACTTAATTTGTTACAAATCTTGTTTAAGTTCAATCTTGCTAAAGAAGATGGGGTTATGCCCCCACTTTTCAAGTGTTAATTAAATCTTTTTTGTGCTTTTTTGCGTGTTTTTCTACTTTTTATGCTTTTTTAGTGTATTTTAAGCAAATTTCACAACACGTTTGCAGCAAGAGTTATTTTGCCACCATAACCATAGCCGGACGGATCAGGCGATCATTTAAGGTATAACCTTTCTGTACCACTGCAACAATAGTATTAGGGTCTCTGCCTGGTACTTCCTGCATGGACATGGCCTGGTGGAAATCGGCATTAAAGGGTTCACCTTCTTGTGGTGCAACTTCTTTTACACCAATTTTTGTCATGGCGTCATTCATCATTTTTAAGGTCAGTTCCATACCTTCACGGATTTTGTGTACCGCTTCATCATCGGTATCCAGTTCAATGGCGGCTTTTAAGCCCATTTCCATTGAGTCCTTAACCGGTAGTATTTCATTCACCAGTTTCTCAACACCGAATTTTCTGGCATTGGAAATTTCTTTTTCGGTACGGCGGCGAACATTTTCCATTTCAGCCTTGGTGCGCAGGGCAATATCCCAGTTTTCATCGGCTTTTGCCTGCACCTTTTTAATATGTGCTATCAGTTCTTCTGCTTCCAGAGCGGCCAGTTCATCTGAAACTTCACTGCCGTTGTCATTACCTTGTTCTGTTTCCTGTGCCTGGTCAGATTCGTTTGAGGCCTGTGTACTGTTTTCCTCTGCTGACTGTCCATCCACTTTCTGTTCTTCTGCCATTTTGTATTCCTGGTTTAATCCTGTTTAATAGTTCTTAATGTTAAAGCCCTGGGTTTTATGGGCTTTAAAGGTAATTTAATAATTGACACACTTTATATAAGGGTTAGTTTTCGTGATTCAAGGCTGAGCTTAATAATTTTGCGGTCAAATCTACGATGGGGATCACTTTGTCATAAGCCATGCGGGTCGGTCCAATAACACCCAGTACGCCCATGGTCTGCCCGTCTATCTGATAGGGAGCCGCAATCAGCGAACAGTCGTTCAAAGGCTGGTAGCGGGATTCATTACCAATAAATAATTTGACCCCGTCCGCATTACTGACCTGGTTTAAAATGGACAGAATATGCTGTTTTTCATGAAAGGCTTCAAATAATTGACGCATCTGCTCCATATCTGCAATGTCTTCATACTGCATCAGTTTGGTTTCACCACGGATCACCACTTCATCCTGTTGGTCACGTTGCTCGACAAAAGCACGATTGGCCATTTTTATAGCCGAACGCATCATATCATCCATTTGCTGGCGGGTATTTTCCATTTCCTGAGCCAGCATTTCACAGGCCTCCCTGATGGTTTTACCGGCCAGTATATGATTCAGATAATTACTCATACGCAGTAATTGTGCTGCAGAATATTCCCTTTCTGTCTGTATCACCCGGTTCTGCACCTCATTATCACTATGCACCAGGATGGCCAGTATGCGCTGATTGGACAACGGAATAAACTCAATATGGGTCAGTGACAGCAGTTCTTTTTTAGGCAGCACCACCAGGGAGGCCATATGAGTAACACCTGACAGGGTATCAGTCACTTTTTCCAGAACCCGGTTTTGTTCCTCAGCATCACTGATATGAGAGGCCAGTTGATTTAAGAGCTGTTTATCTGGACGTTTTACGGACAACAGGGAGTCAACAAACACCCGATAACCCTGTACAGTAGGTATCCGCCCGGCAGAGGTATGCGGTGACTGGATCAGTCCCATTTTTTCCAGATCAGCCATGACATTACGCACCGTCGCGGCACTGACTTTTAAGCCGGAATATTCTGCCAGAGCTTTTGAACCTACCGGCTGACCATCGCTGATATAGCTCTCAACCAGCACTTTCATCAGTTGCCCGGCACGTTCATCAAAAAAGGGTGTTTTAACCACAGTTTACTCAATTTTCTGAAAAAGGAATGTAATAACAAGATAAGGCTATGTTCAGCAGTTTCAAGCAGTATTTAAGCTAAATTAATCAGAGTGTTTTTTTTCCTGTTTATTTGTGCTAGTTTGCTAATAGATAACAATGATTCGAAGGATC
>JALTKC010000170.1 GCA_027076245.1 Gammaproteobacteria bacterium | reverse complement strand
CTGCACAACAGACGGTGCTTCAAGACTAAAATGACCATAGTTCTGAGCTTTTAACTGCCAGTTAAGCTGAACCGTTTTAATGCCGTTTATATACTGACTTTCCTGCCAGCTGTGCAATACACTAAAACCGGTAAAGCGGGCTTCTTCTGTTTTTACCTGATTATTCTCTGACATCAGGTTTTGCACTATGCTGACGGTAATGGTTTCACCCTGCCATATTGCTTTTGGTGGCGTTTTCCAGTGAGGCGCACCATTTATATTATTGCGTATCAATGGACGTATATTTATATCAACTGGCCGGGCTATGGCGCCGCCCTGAACAATAGCATGCAGGGTTTTAACACCTGTTGTTTTTGGATATAAGCGTAGATACTGAGTGGTTTTAATATACCCTCCGGGAAGGTGTTCGCTGTCTCTGGACATATCTTCAATATAAAAGTCTTTTTTCCAGCTATAGAGCTGAGCCGGTTCGGGGATGTTCTGCCCGTAATAAACCAGCTGAACAGATAAGGATTTTCCCATTTCAGTTTCTGTTTTATCTGTAACAACCTTCAGGACTGCTCTTTGTTCAATCTCTGTACTGGCCAGTACGGGTGTTAAAATCAGGCTTATGTATAAGCAGATGAATAACAGCGGGGATAACCGGCGAACAATCGTATTTACCATGGACGTTGCCCTTCACTGTCCAGAGGCTTGTCCGGGACATAGTGCAGACCGGTTTCATAGGCCATTAGCTGGTTAAAGAGTTCGGCAGTGGACTCAGGCTGAACATCCTGATGTGAAAGCACCCAGAAATTTTCATTTCCAGGGGATTTGGAAGAGCCTTTATAGAGTTGAAACTTAATGCCCTGTTTGAGAAGGTTCTGCTGCTGTTGAGCAGTCAGCTGGCGAAAAACTGGATTGCTTTTCAGTTTTTCAAAACTCGGTAAAAATATTCCATCGGCGACCTTATCCGTAAATTTTTCTGTTAGCTGACTGGTTGCGGCACGCCACTCGGCACGCTGCTGAGTGATTTCAATATCCTTAATTGTCTCACGGATGGCCTGCGCGAGCGATCGGGCAAACTCAACATTAACCGCCGTTTTAGCCTTTGGAATCCCTCGACGGGCGGCATCCTGGTACAGAACTTCCGCCTGTTCATAATCACCCAGATAAAAATAACTATTGGCCAGATTAAAAACAGCCTGAGCCTGTAAGCTTTTATCTTTAAGATGCCAGGCTAACCGGGAGAAAACCTGTTGTGCGCAGTTGTAGTCTTTTATACGGTAACAGGCCACGCCTCGTGCAAAACGGGCATAATCTGATAATAACTGACGATTATCAGGCTGAGTCAGCTTAAGTACTTGTTGGTACTGCTTTGACTGCAGGGCATTATTGATCATCAGATC
>JALTKC010000169.1 GCA_027076245.1 Gammaproteobacteria bacterium | reverse complement strand
AAATGCAGTATGTGGGCAATCAGGTCAATATGACCTTTGAAATGCCTATGAACGAAGTAGTACTGGACTTTTTTGACCGTCTGAAGTCCGTCAGTCGCGGGTTTGCCTCCCTGGAATATCACTTTGACCGTTTTGAAGCTTCTAAACTGGTTAAAATGGATATTTTAATTAATGGTGAAGTCGTGGATGCCCTGTCACTGATTATTCATGAAGATTTTGCCCTTAAACGCGGTCGTGAACTGACCGAAAAAATGAAAGAGCTGATCCAGCGGCAGATGTTTGACGTGGCTATTCAGGCAGCCATTGGTTCTAAAATTATTGCCCGAACCAATGTTAAAGCCTTAAGAAAAAATGTCACCGCCAAGTGTTATGGGGGCGATGTCAGTCGAAAGCGCAAACTGCTGGAAAAGCAGAAAGCGGGTAAAAAGCGTATGAAGCAGGTTGGGCGTGTGGAAATTCCACAGGAAGCCTTTTTAGCTGTGCTGCATATTGGTAATGATTAATGAAAAGAGATAACTAATGGATTTTGATATAGCACTTGTTCTGGTGGTACTGACCTTTGCCTCCGGTATTATCTGGTTAATGGATAAATATTTATGGGAAAAAGAACGCAAGGCCAGACAACAGGCCGAACTGGATAAAAAGGGTAAGGAACTGACTGAACAGGAGCGTGATGCGCTGCTGGCGGATCCGGTCATTGTGGATTATGCCAAATCCCTGTTTCCTATTTTCTTTATTGTTCTGCTGCTGCGTTCCTTTATATTTGAACCCTTTAGAATTCCTTCTCAGTCCATGATGCCTAATCTGTGGGTAGGCGATTTTATTCTGGTGAACAAGTTCAGTTACGGGGTGCGTCTGCCGGTTCTAAACCTGGAAATACTGGATACAGGAAAACCGAAAAACGGGGATGTGGCCGTTTTTCGTTACCCTGTGAATCCGTCTATTAATTTCATTAAGCGGGTTATTGGTGTGCCCGGTGATCATGTCGTGTATAAAAACAAGGTTTTGTATATCAATGGTAAATTGATCCCACAGGAACTGATTGGTGTATACCAAGGAAAAGGTTCCGGAGAAAAAATGTCCGGGGCTACTCTTAAAAATGAAGATTTACTGGGTGTTAAACATAATATTCTGCTGGTTCCCGGCAAACCGGACTATAGCCACATGTATTTTTCAAAGTTCTATAAAGAAGGGCATATTGATCTGGTCGTGCCGGAAGGGCATTATTTTATGATGGGCGATAATCGGGATGAGAGTCATGACAGCCGGTTCTGGGGACTGGTGCCGCAGGATAATCTGGTGGGCAAGGCTTTTATGATCTGGTTTAACTGGGATGTGGGTCACGGTTTGTTCTGGGAGCGTATTGGCAATACTATTGAATAATCAATAAGATGGATTATAC
>JALTKC010000168.1:1166-1402 GCA_027076245.1 Gammaproteobacteria bacterium | reverse complement strand
GTGCCAAATGTTTACGGGGTGCCATGGGCGGTTCCGGTACCGTCTGTCAGGACTGTCACGGCCAGATGAGCCAGGTGGGTGATGACTTTACTGAAGGCTTCCCGATAGCTGGTTTCCCTGGCGGTGCTGATCTGAGTAAGCGGGTTTCCTGGGCATCGGAACCTTCCTGTGACAGCTGTCATGTGGGTGATGCCGTACAGGTGGATCAGTTAAAACAGTCCGGTCAACTGCAGGAT
>JALTKC010000168.1:0-1156 GCA_027076245.1 Gammaproteobacteria bacterium | reverse complement strand
ACCACACAAGCCCTGTACCGTCTTAGTGGTGCAGATAACGGCACTGGTAAAGGTCATGGCGGCTTAAGCTGTGAAGGCTGTCACGGCAGTACTCATGCTATCTGGCCCAATAAAAACCCCTTCTCCAATGACAACAAGGCGGCTAAGGATATTCAGGGCCATGCCGGTGTGGTCATTGAATGCAGTTCCTGTCATGAAGGAGATATGGGTATTACCCTGGACGGTCCACATGGTCTGCATCCTGTTGGAAATACTAAATTTTCTGATGGTGGTCATGAAGACCTGGCAGAGAAAAATCCTGATGCCTGTCGGGCCTGTCATGGTCTTAATGGTGAAGGCTCAGTACTGTCCAGAGCCGCCGTGGATCGAACCTTGAGCAAGGAACATGGCACAGTTACAGTCTCCAAGGGTGAGCCTGTTAGCTGTACATTGTGTCATGAAAACAAGCTTTAATTATTGACTGTCTGCAACGGACGGTATAGATTAAACTAAATAGTGTCCATCCGGAAATTGCCTTCCTGGCAATTTACCGGAACGCAAAAGAAAAAGTGTGATTTTTCTTTTGCTCCATTTTCAACGACTTACAGTCGTTAAAAATGAGCGGCACATCCTTGTGCCGCCAGTGTGCATCAATAAATGGATGCACACTAAATATAATAATTAAAAGTAATATATCCGGGATAAACAGGATGTGAAATTCCGGATATTTTTGTTTCCAGCCTGCAAATGGGCTGTTGGGAAATCAATGAAGTTAAACTTTCTGTTGATACGTATTATCGTTCTGGTATTGGCTGCGCTATTGTTATTGCTGACAGTTTATAATGGTCTGCGTACCTGGAAGCTGCTCAACCCTTCTGAAAATGACAGCCTGCAGTCGCTTAATATCCCTGATTTAATACCTGAAAAAAATATCAGCAATATCAGGCTGATCCCGTCATGGCATCTGTTTAAAGACAGTGCCAAAGCTTCAGACACCCAAAGAGAAAGCCGACTCAATATTCGTTTAATGGGCGTTATCAGCTCAAACCAGGACAGTCAGGCTCGGGTGATTATGGAACACCCGTCAGGAGAACAGAAATATTATAAAAAAAGGGATGAAATTATGCCCGGTGTGGTACTGGAAGCTATTTATGCGGATCATATTGTGATTAATAAT
>JALTKC010000167.1 GCA_027076245.1 Gammaproteobacteria bacterium | reverse complement strand
TCTGGGCATTAATGAAACCCAGCTGCGATTTTTAGAAGCCTTTATGATTTTCTGCCTGCTGCATCCGGGGGATCTGATTTCAGCGGACGAGCAGAAAATGATCGACGGTAATGAATTGAATGTGGCCCATTATGGCCGCGACCCTGAATTAAAATTACAGCGGCCGCAAGGGGATGTTTCGTTGAAAAACTGGGCACTGGAAATCTGTGAAGAAATGCGCGGCATCTGCGAGATGCTGGACAGCCGTTACGACAATGCTCCCTATAGTCGTTCACTGGCCGAACAGTGTGAAAAGATCCATTATCCGGAAATGACCCCTTCAGCCATCATGCTGCAAACCATGCGAGATAAAAACGAGGGCTTTTATCATTTTGCCCGGCGTATGTCCCAGCAGCATAATGAATATTTCTGTCAGGTAGAGCTGGATGAAAAAACCAGAGCGTTTTATCAGCAGGCGGCTGCGGAATCACGGCAAAAACAGCAACAGATAGAAGCGGCGGACAATCAGACATTTGATGAATATCTGGCCGCCTATTTTGCGCAAAAATAAAAGGTATTGTATGGAACTGGAATTTTTTATTATTGATGCTTTTACCTCGCAGCGATTTGAGGGTGCGCAGGTGGCGGTATTTCCTCAGGCGGATGGCTTAAGTGCCGAGCAAATGCAGCGGCTTGCCCGGGAAATGAATCTGACTGAAAGTATTTTTATTTTAGCGCCCGAGAATAAAAAATCCCTGGCCGCCATTCGCCTGTTTTCTCCACAGCAGGAAGTGTTTTATGCAGGTCATCCGGTGATTGCTGCGCTTTATGCCATGCATATCAGGCAGCTAATTGGTGGGGAAGATTATCAGCTGGAAGTTGCCGGCCGTGAGTTAGCCATTGAAGTCAGGGGCACGGGTGATGATATAAAAATACACTATATTTGCGCTGAAGCGATTCGCATGGATAGCTATGTGCCATCTGCCAGAGAGCTGGCGGAATTTTTAAACCTGGAAGAAAAAAGTATTCAGCAGGAATATGCGCCCATGCTGGTGAGCCGGGGTGAAGATTATTTAATGGTGCCGGTAAAAGATCAGCAGGCGTTACGCTCAGCAAGTTTTAATCAGAATAAATGGCTGATGTCATTTGTGGCCTCACTGGCCAGTAAAATTTTTGTGTTCTGTGAAGCGGACGATACAGATGCAGATTATTGCGGACGCTTGCTGGGCAAGGATATTGCCGATCATGAAGACCCGCCAGTCGGCCCGGCAGCGCCTGCCTTTGCCGCCTATCTTATACATGATAAAGCAGAAGGAAAACGCAACGCCGTACTGCAACGGGGTGGAGGCGAACTGCGCAAAAGTTTATTGCATCTTGAAATTGAAAAAACAGCCGATGCCACACCATTAATTAAAGTGGGTGGCT
>JALTKC010000166.1 GCA_027076245.1 Gammaproteobacteria bacterium | reverse complement strand
GCGGATCTTTTTCTTCCACCAGCAATTCCACCAGTGCCGGTAACAGGTTAATGGTCTGGCCGTCAATTTCTATACCCAGTGTCATTTCAAACCAGTCATTAGCACTGTCCTGTTCAATTTCTCCATACCATTCGTCGGCTTCATCAACCTGCAGGTAAAAGCTGTCATCCACTTCAAACTGCCAGCCCTGTTCTCTGAGCATGGGCATGGTATGCTGTTGAAATTCATCCCACAACCAGACAGAGTCATTCAGTGAGTCTGCCAGCATAAGCAGATCAAGATGATTAAAATTGTTTAGACCGGCATTGTCAGCAGGGGCAAATTCACAGTCTTTTAACAGGGCCAGGCATTGCTGCTCAAAGTCCAGATCCCGCTCAATAATAAAGCGCTGCTGCTGTTCAAGAATACCAAGGCTGCGGGAGAAATGATCGGGCTGAATAATATGGCCGTCATAATTAAAACGAAGGCTTAACAGATGAATTCTGTGATTATCCAGTTCTACACTGTGCAGACGTGCATTGGCTGCTGGCTGTGCCTTGATGTGTACGGTTTCTATTTCCGGCTTAACCGGCATAGGCACTTCATTATCCGGCCATGTCTGGATCAGCTGACTGGAAACCTTTTCTGCCATTTCCCTGGGGACGGGTGGTGCAATTAGTATTTTCTGAATCTGCTGCTGGTCTAAACCTGGGTGTTCAAGACGTCCCAGTCGATTATGTTCAATATCAATATAGTAAAAATATTTAAGTAGGAATAACTTATCTCCAGGCGGGACAATCTCGATATTTAGCTGATAATTATCATCTTTTAGCTGCCAGTCCAGTTGTAATGATCGAACACTTCCCCATTCCAGAGGCTGACTGTTTTCATGACCAGACCAGAAACAGCGCTGGTTACTGATAATTTTTTCCAGAGCCAGTTCACCAATATCACCCTTTAAAGGATAAATATTCTGTGGGTAACGATGGCCTCTGCCTGCCATACTGTACAGCAGACCGGCAACTTCTATATCCCGTTCATTATGTTCAAAATTCAGATAACGGGCATAGTCATCATTCAGTTCTTCCACACTCTGCGGTCGTGGCTTGCCATAACCGCCCCGTTTAAGCCGCCGGGCCACCACCGTTTCCACTTCCAGCCCCAGATCCGTCTGAGCGGGCCTGAGCCAGTATAGCAGCACGTTATTATAACCAGGTTCACTACCGGCAAAACTCCCCTGAACGGTTTCCTTATCTCCTTGACTGTTCAGGCTGTTAAGCCAGATTTTGACTTCCAGTTCTTTAATCCGCTGCTGTTCTTCCGGGGGTATGCTGTCTGACGGCTCGGCAGTCAGTGCACCGGCCTGGGCAAATTGAAACAGGGTTGCAACGGCATGTTTACAGCGAAAGCCTACCGGACAATCGCATTCAC
>JALTKC010000165.1 GCA_027076245.1 Gammaproteobacteria bacterium | reverse complement strand
TGAGTTTCTGGAGCTTGAATACGCCGGAGGAGATAAGCTTTATGTACCGTTAGCCTCTTTACATTTAATTAGCCGTTATACCGGTTCCAGCCCTGATACTGCACCGCTGCACAAACTGGGCAGCGGGCAATGGGAAAAAGCCAAGCGCAAGGCTCGGGAAAAAATTCGCGATGTAGCCGCTGAACTGCTGGAAATTTATGCTCAACGTGAAGCCCAGCAGGGTTTTGCCTGGCGTTATAATGAACAGGATTATCTGGCCTTTGCCAGCAGTTTTCCCTTTGAGGAAACCCCGGATCAGCAGGAAGCCATTGATAATGTGATAGCCGATATGACCGGCCCGCGGCCTATGGATCGACTGGTCTGCGGTGATGTGGGTTTCGGTAAAACCGAAGTAGCCATGCGGGCGGCCTTTATTGCTGTTTCCGGCGGTAAACAGGTGGCTATTCTGGTACCCACCACCCTGCTCAGTCAGCAGCATACCGAAAATTTTCAGAACCGTTTTGCTGAGTGGCCGATTAAAATTGCTGGCCTGTCCCGTTTTCAGTCCAAAAAAGAACAGGATGCTATTTTAAAAGGCGTGGCAGACGGTACCATAGACATTGTCATTGGTACCCATAAACTGCTGCAGGAAACTATAAAATACAAAGAACTGGGACTGGTGATTATTGACGAAGAACACCGCTTTGGTGTCCGTCAAAAAGAACGCTTTAAAAAATTGCGCAGCAAGGTGGATATCCTGACCTTAACTGCCACTCCAATTCCCCGTACTTTAAATATGTCCTTATCCGGTATTCGGGATTTTTCCATTATTGCTACCCCGCCGGCACGACGGCTGTCCATTAAAACCTTTGTACAAAAATGGAATAACGACATCATCCGTGAAGCCTGTCAGCGGGAAATTATGCGCGGTGGTCAGGTGTTTGTGCTGCATAATAATGTGCAGACCATTGAGAAAAAAGCCCGGGAGCTGTCTGAATTATTACCCGATGCCAAAATTGATATTGCCCACGGTCAGATGCGGGAAAAAGAGCTGGAACAGATCATGAGCGATTTTTATCACCAGCGCTTTAATATTCTGGTCTGTACCACCATTATTGAAACCGGTATCGATATTCCTACAGCCAATACCATTATTATAGAACGGGCGGATCGCTTTGGACTGGCACAGCTTTATCAGTTAAGAGGCCGGGTGGGACGCTCTCATCATAAAGCCTATGCCTATTTAACTGTACCGGATAAAAAACTCATGACCGCCGATGCCATTAAGCGTCTGGAAGCCATTGAATCCATAGAAGATTTAGGTACCGGCTTTACTCTGGCCACCCATGATCTGGAAATACGCGGTTCCGGTGAGTTACTGGGAGAAGATCAAAGCGGCCAGATCCAGGAAATTGGTTTTACTCTGTATTCCGAATTACTGGAACGGGCGGTTAAGTCCCTTAAAGAAGGCAAGGATCCAGACATAGAAACCTCAGCGCATCACGGTACTGAAGTCAATATGCATATTCCGGCGCTGATCCCGGATGACTACCTGCCGGATATTCATACCCGTCTGGTGATGTATAAGCGCATTGCCAATGCCCGGAATGATATGGAATTAAAGGACATTCAGGTGGAAATGATCGACCGTTTCGGCCTGCTGACCGAACAGATTAAAAATCTGTTTGCCATTACCTCATTAAAACTCAAGGCGACACCACTGGATATATTAAGTATTGATTTCAGTGATCAGGGCGGGCGTATGGTATTCAGTGAACAGCCCAATATCGATCCCATGAAAATCATTACTCTGATACAGACTCAGCCGAACCTGTATAAACTTGATGGCAACAGTAAATTACGCTTATTAAAGAAAGAAGATAATATTGAAAAGCAGTTTAATTATTTGAATACCTTACTGGATAGTTTTAGTTGAACGACTACAAACTAGGCAACATGATCGGTTAAATGCAGTAACTTTGCCTGAGCAGACTCCAGAATTGAGTCTCTCAGAAAAGCACTGGCACCGATAATTTCAACACCGATTAATTCACCTTTATCATTTAGCTCTGCAGTAATATTAGGACTGATTTCCACACTACCTGTTTCATGATCCTCAGAAATAGAAAGATGTAAAATATCTTCCTCTTTAAAATATGTTAATTCCGGCTCTTTCATTTTTTAAACCTGCCACTTTTTACTCTATAATTGATTTGTTGTCGAGTTGTCGCATGAATAGTGATAGGAGTAATCGTATCATTCGTATCAATTTCATGCGGAATTATGACTAAAACATCGGAATCTTTACCCACAACAATCCACCTGTCAGTTACGGTATCGAAATACCTTTCATTGCTGTATCTGATAATGTCTTCAATATTTTCTAAAGTAAATCCTCGAAGCTTTGCCTTATATTTTAAATAATCAGTCCATTTGATTTCAGTCATATTTGATTGGATAACTCTTCAGTTGTTTTTAATTATAGTCAAAATATTGTCATAAAAGTGATTTTTTTTCCAAAAACGAGACAAAAGACGTCTGGTAATCAGTAACCGTTTACCAGAAGGTGATACCAGTTCACACTGGACAATCGTCTTATTACTCAATAATTCCACAATATCTGCAAGAAAATGGCTTTCAAAGGTTTTTAAGCGTTCCAGCCATTGGAATAAGTCTCGTTGTTCAATATCATCCATAAAATCGCGGATAACAAAAATATGCCTGTCCTGTTCAGTAAAAGCCAGTGATTTAAGTTGTTCAGGTATGAGGGCAGACTCTGTTTTATAATGCTTTGCCAGCCCTTTTACAAAATCCAGATCCGAATAGAGTTGAATATTATTTAATTCTTTATCATTTTCTGCCAGTTCTACTGGCCCGTTGCCCCAGAACCAGACACTGTTTAATGGTGCTTTACCCTGCTGCATACGTTGCCGATTGACCGGGCTCTGATGCAGAATCATCTGAAATTCATTTAACAGGTTTCGCCAGTAGGTACTGTCTTTTCCTGCAGGCAGAAACTCTTTTAAAGGTTTATTGAGTGCTTTTTCCGGTGGAAAGGTATCCAGTTGTATGGGCTGATCACAAACCAGATACCAGTGCTCAGGTGCCAGGGCATAAAGCTGCCACTGGATATCATCCTCAATCGTCTTATAAAAGGCATTGATTTCCTGTACCAGCTGGTTAGCTTCGGCCTGCTCTATATCATCCAGATAAATTTTTTCCAGCAGTAACTGATCCCTATCCGGAGCCATGACACAGGGATCCACGCGCATAATCCATTTTTGCTTTAAACGGGGATCTTCAATGCTTTGATTCTCTGCCAGATACAAAAAACTGGCTAAAGGCAAAGTGCTGTTGATTTCACTTTGAGTTAGCTCAGAAATTATAGTGGAATAAAAACCGTAAGGTTGTGTATTGTCATGGGGTGGGAGAATCCACTGTCCACGCGAGAGAATTCTATTAAACAGCGGCAGTTCGGGTAGTTCCTGAGCAGGAACCTGTTCAAGATAGGGTACCGGATCCAGCAGACCCGGCACTATAAACGTCAGACTTGCAGTCAAGATCCGTCAGACTGGCTTTAATCAGCGTCCAGATGCTCAAGACGGATACGCACCACATCCCCGTCCACCACATCCAGTGTATGTATCTTGTCCAGAGCTTTATCCATATTACCTTCCACGGTGGTGTGAGTAATAATAATAATAGTGGCCTTATCCGCATCGGCATCATGTTCTTTCTGCAGCATGGAATCAATGCTGATACCGTTGTCGGCAAGAATACGGGTAATATTGGCCAGCACACCGGTTTCATCAGAAGCAGAGATACGCAGATAATAAGCGGTTTCTACTTCTTCTATAGGCAATACCGGAATATCAGACAGGGATTCAGGCTGGAAGGCCAGATGAGGTACGCGATTTTCCGGATCGGAGGTTAAAACCCGAACCACATCTACAATATCCGCCACCACGGCAGAAGCGGTCGGTTCAGCACCGGCACCGGCACCATAATAGAGGGTCGGACCAACGGCATCACCCTTAACCAAGACAGCATTCATTACGCCGTCTACATTAGCAATCAGACGTTTTTTAGGAATTAAGGTGGGATGTACGCGCAGTTCAACGCCTTTTTCAGTGCGTCGTGATACGCCCAGATGTTTAATAGTAAAGCCCAGTTCACTGGCATAATCCACATCCTGACGGGTGATTTTACTGATCCCTTCAGTAAAGGTTTTTTCAAACTGCAACGGAATACCGAAGGCAATAGACGCCAGAATGGTCAGCTTATGGGCGGCATCAATACCTTCCACATCAAAGGTGGGGTCCGCTTCGGCATAACCCAGACGCTGAGCTTCAGCCAGTACCGAGTCAAAATCACGGCCCTTATCGCGCATTTCAGTCAGAATAAAGTTACCGGTGCCGTTAATAATACCGGCCAGCCATTGAATATTATTGCCCGCAAGACCTTCACGAATGGCTTTAATAATGGGAATACCACCGGCTACTGCCGCTTCAAAGGCCACCATAACGCCCTGCTTCTGTGCTGCAGAAAAAATCTCATTACCGTGCTTGGCTATCAGCGCTTTATTGGCCGTGACCACATGCTTACCATTGGCAATGGCTTTAAGCACCAGTTCCCGGGCTAGGGTATCGCCGCCAATGAGTTCTACCACGATGGACACATCAGGATCGGTGACGACCTCCATGGGATTTTCCGTTAACTGAATATCGTCGGTCTTACAGATACGGGGCTTGTTAATATCCCGTGCTGAAGCATGACTGACAACAATTCCACGACCGGCACGACGGGAAATTTCTTCTGCATTACGCTGCAGAACATTAACCGTACCGCCACCCACTGTACCCAGACCTAACAGGCCAACCTTAACCGGTTCCAATAGATTCTCCAAAGTTAGTAATTAAAATTCGACTTTAAACAGGGTCGGTATTATATCAAGTGTAGCCTGAGAATATCAAAGTTTATTCCCTTTGCTGTCCCTGAGTTACTCCTTAAAGATACCCGCCTTATCCTTTTTAAACATGTCCCGGATCCCGCGTATCGCCTGACGGGTACGATGTTCATTTTCAATCAGGCTGAAACGCACATGATCATCACCGTATTCACCAAAACCCACTCCGGGAGAGACCGCTACTTTAGCGTCAATCAGCAATTTTTTAGAAAAATCCAGTGAGCCCAGTTCTTTGTATTCTTCGGGAATGGACGCCCAGACAAACATGGTGGCTTTAGGCTTTTCCACCTTCCAGCCGACAGACTCCAGTCCATTGCACAGAGCGTCACGGCGATCCTGATACATCTGGCGAATATCGTCCACGCAGTCCTGCGGGCCGTCCAGGGCATGAATGGCCGCTACCTGAATGGGTGTAAACATACCGTAATCCAGATAGGACTTCATACGGGTTAATGCTGCCACCAGTGTTGGGTTGCCGCACATAAAACCCACCCGCCAGCCGGGCATATTATAGGTTTTGGACAGAGAGTAAAACTCTACGGCAATCTCTTTAGCACCGGGAACCTGCAGTATAGACGGGGCTTTATAGCCGTCAAATACAATTTCTGCATAGGCAATATCATGCACTACCCAGATATTATGCTCACGGGCAATTTCCACAACTTTTTCAAAAAAGTCCAGTTCTACGCACTGGGTAGTCGGATTACCGGGAAAATTCAGCACCAGCATTTTGGGTTTGGGCCAGGAATCCTTAATGGCTTTTTCCATTTCAGCAAAAAAGTCCACATCAGGTGTCATGGGTACATGGCGAATATCGGCACCGGCAATAACAAAACCATAAGGATGAATAGGATAGGATGGATTAGGCACCAGTACCGCATCGCCCGGCCCGACCGTGGCCAGCGCCAGATGTGCCAGGCCCTCTTTGGAACCGATGGTCACAATGGCTTCTGATTCCGGATCCAGATCCACATCATAACTGCGTTTATACCAGTTACAGATGGCTTTGCGTAAACGGGGTACACCGCGGGACATGGAATAACGATGGGTATCATTACGCTGAGTCGCTTCCACCATTTTATCAACAATATGCTGAGGCGTCGGCTGATCGGGGTTGCCCATACCAAAATCTATAATGTCTTCACCCCGTGCCCTGGCTTTGGCTTTTAGTTCATTGACAATATTAAAAACATAGGGGGGTAAACGCTTTATTCGCTGAAAATCGTCGTTCAAAAAACTGGCCTCAGAAAGATTGGAATTATTTTTACTAACTATTAATTAAAACCTGTAAAAATACTAATCCAGCTCTCC
>JALTKC010000164.1 GCA_027076245.1 Gammaproteobacteria bacterium | reverse complement strand
CCAGTGCTGCACCGGTTAAAGCCGCTCCCCGGTTGGAATCATTGGCTGCCACAGCAACCGCCATTAAGCCGATCTGGGATGCCATGGCTACTGACATTTTTTCTGCGGTATGATTGGCCAGTGCATGGGCAATTTCATGCCCCATCACCTGCGCCAGCTCATCATCTGTAGGTTTTACCTTGTTTAACAGGCCGGTATAAATGGCCATTTTACCGCCGGCCATACACCAGGCATTTACAGTTTCAGGATCGTCAATAACTTTTACACTCCATTCCCAGTTTCTGGTTTGCGGATAATCCTGAACGGCCTGGGCGATTAAACGCCCGGTAATTTGCTTGACCCGCTTGGTTACAGCCGGATTATTATCAATTTTACCTTTATCATCCAGAGGTTTAAGGGTTTTAACATAAGCCTCCTTAGAAGCACTGATGGCCTGCTCAGGAGAAACCAGCATTAACTGTCGACGTCCGGTCGGACTGGTGGTACAGGCGGTAATAACCAACACCAGTGCCAGCAGCGGTATGATAAATAAACGTTTCATTTTTACAATTATTCCTTAAATTGAGTTTCTCTTAACGGCTTAAACAGGTATTCCAGACCATTAGTTTTAATTTCCAGCACAATGGCCAGCATTCTGCCCAGTTCACCCTCTGGAAAACCTTTATTGGCAAACCAGACCACATAGGGCTCAGGCAGGTCGATTAGCAGACGATCTTTATATTTGCCGAAAGGCATTTTATATCGAGCCAGCCTGAGTAGCAATTGAGGATCAGAAATCAGGGGCTGTTCTGGTATTGTTTCCATAATATTTTGCCGGAGGATGTCAGTTTTTTTTACACTTTATAATATTTTACCCCATCAGGTTGATTTTGATTTTACTTAAATAATTGTAAGATATAAACAAATTATTCAGGGTATAAAACTTGCTTAAAACTTAAATATGTATATGAAAAAGTCATTTATCTTAAGTGCCTTGCTGCTTATTCATGCCCTGTCGGCTATAAGCACCCAGCTCTATGCCTATGAATCACCGCTGCAGGCCACCATTGCCAAAGCTGAAACCGGTCTGATAGATGCTCAGCTGGAACTGGCTATTGCTTATGAACATGGTGAAGGGGTTAGCAGAGATCCACAAAAGGCTGTGAACTGGTACTGCCGTGCCGCCCTGAAAGGCTCTGCAGATGCTCAGCGTAACCTGGCCTGGATGTTTCTTAATGCCAGGGGTGTACCCAAAGATGAGGCCGTTGCTGTTCGCTGGTTCAGTGCAGCGGCCAAATCCGGTGATGACTTCTCAAAAAATATCCTGGCCCGTCTGGATACCGAACTTAAAACCAGCAAAACCATTTGTGATGCCAGCACTATTCCCATGTGGGAAACCCGTCACTGCCGGGGTCAATGCCGTGAGTTTGTTAAACAGGCCAGTGAAATTGCCCAGGGATATAATATCGAACCCCGTCTGGTTCTGGCCATTATTCAGCAGGAATCCCGTTTTAATGCCAAGGCCCGTTCTCATAAGGGCGCTATTGGTCTGATGCAACTGCTCCCGGAAACCGCCAGCCGTTTCGGTGTCAGGAATATTCATAATCCAGAACAAAACATTAAGGGCGGTGTACGTTATTTAAGCTGGCTGCTGAATGAATACCGGGGGGATGTTGCCCTGGCACTGGCCGGATATAATGCCGGTGAAAAAGCCGTCGATCGATATAAAGGCATTCCACCCTATAAGGAAACGCAAAATTACGTTAAACGTATTTTAAAAATCTACGGTAAAAAACACCACCCTTATGAAAAGTCGCTATCTTTTAATAACCGTCTGAAATAATCGTTTTTTACCTGATATTATAACATTTCTGGTTTGACAGCCTGCCCCCTGTTGACTAACCTCAATGCATGTATTTAAAAAAATCAGCACATACTACTACATATACCATTAATAGTTTTCAGAGTACGCTCTTTCCCTCAAAAATTTTAAATACTCTTTATCCGGCCTGGCCTCTCTTTTTCTTACTGATACTACCATTAAACCCTGCTTTTGCTGATAATTCTATGACTCATGAGGGCATCGATAAGCCACTCTTTTATATCAGCGTTGCCATTATCCTGCTGTTTATCCTGTTCAGCTACTGGCTGTTCCGCCTGAAAAAAGAAATCCGCCAGAGAAAGCAAACAGAACAGGCTTTAATTGAAAGTGAAGCCCGCTTTCGAAATGTTTTCGAAGCCACAGATGCCATTGCAGTACAGGGGTACAATAAACACCGGGAAGTTATTTACTGGAATCCAGCCAGTGAACACCTGTACGGTTATAGTAAAAATACAGCGCTTGGACAAAAGCTGGAAAATCTGATTATTCCGGATGAAATGCGTGAAACAGTTATACAGGGGATCAATGACTGGATTGAAAATGGCCATCGTATTCCCTCTTCCGAGCTAACACTTAAAAAATCAGACGGTAGCCCGGTTGAAGTTTTCTCCAGTCATGTACTGCTTAAAAACAGCAACAACGAAGCCGAGCTTTACTGTATTGATATAGACATCAGTCTGCACAAAAAGCAGGCCCGGGAAATTGAGCATCAGGCTTATTATGATGCCTTAACCGATCTGCCCAACCGCTTTCTGGCACTGGATCGCCTGAACCAGTTACTCAATATGGCAGAACGAAACCAGCAAAAAACAGCCGTTTTATTTCTGGATCTGGACGATTTTAAAAAGGTCAATGATACCCTGGGACACGAATGCGGTGATCTATTATTAATAGAAGCGGCCAATCGTTTAAAGAGTATTATTCGAGCAAATGATACCATCGGACGGCTGGGCGGTGATGAATTTATTCTGCTTATTGGTAGTCTGGATAATAATAATGATATCCAGGCCATTGCAGAAAATCTGTTAAAGCAGTTTCTTAGCCCATTTACCATTGAATCCAGAGAGATAATACTGACTGCCAGTATTGGCATTGCACTTTACCCGGATGACGGCACAGAAACTTCAGAACTACTACGCAATGCCGACTCTGCCATGTACCATGCTAAAAAGAAAGGTAGGAATACGTTTTCCTTTTTTACTAAAAAAATGAACCAGGATGCTTCCCGTCGGCTGGAACTGGAAGAGCAGATGCATGGGGCTCTGGCCAGAAACGAATTTGAAGTTTTTTATCAGCCTAAAATAAATATTTATAATGGCAAACTGACCGGTGCTGAAGCCCTGCTGCGCTGGCAGAATCCGGTTTTGGGTAATATATCACCGGTCGAGTTTATTCCCATTTGCGAACAGACCGGCCTTATTATCCCTGTTGGTCAGTTTGTTTTTGAGCAGGCTGTCAGGCAGACACGTGAGTGGCAGCAGCAATACATTGAGGATTTTAATATTGCCATTAATCTCTCACCCAGACAGTTTCGCGATCCCGAGCTGGTTGATTCAATATTCAGGATCATTGAAAACAGTCATTTATCAGCCGACACTCTGGAACTTGAAATCACTGAAGGGGTCTTATTAAGCGGCCACAACTATATTAATGAAGCTTTAAACCGCATAAGCAATATCGGTATCAAACTGGCCATGGATGATTTTGGTACCGGGTATTCATCCCTAAGCTACCTGAGACGCTATCCATTTAATGTCCTGAAAATTGATCGCAGTTTTATTAAAGATATTGTTACCGACCCGGCCGACAGGGAACTGATTAATGCTGCCATTGCCATGGCGCACGGGCTTAATCTGAAAGTCGTTGCAGAAGGAGTGGAAACCAGCGAACAGTTAAAATACCTGCAGGCACTGGATTGTGACATAGCTCAGGGGTATTATTACAGCCAGCCAGTTTGTGCTGACGATTTTACCCAACTGATTAAGAGTTATTTAAACTAAAGCTTATGCCCCGCCCAGTCACTATTATTTATCATGCCAATTGTCCCGATGGCTTTGGTGCCGCAGTAGCCGCCTGGCTGTTTTTTAAACAGCAGCCCGGTTACAATAAAAAACACCTTAAATTTCATAAAGGTAAACATGGTACTGCACCGCCGGATTGCAGCGATCATATCGTTTATATTCTGGATTTTAGCTATAAACGCAAAGATATAAAGAAACTTTGTCAAAGAGCGCATAAGGTGATTCTGATTGATCACCATATCAGTGCATATAAAGAACTAAATGATCTGCAAAAAACACCTAACCTGTCCCTGCATTTTGATATGCAGCAATCCGGTGCCGTTTTAAGCTGGAAATACTTTCACACAAGCCCGGTACCAAAGCTGTTAAAGCATATTCAGGACAATGATCTCTGGCAGTTTAAACTTAACAACACCCGGACCATTATTTCAGCACTGATGTCCCATCCCCTGAAACGAAAGCAGTGGGCCGCCTGGTTGACAGACAAACAGGCTCTTAAACATTTACATACCGAAGGCCTGATCCTTGAGCGACAAAAAAAGAAACAAATCAAACAGTATAAACAGGCGGCATTTATGGGCAATATTGCCGGTTACACCGTTCCCATTGTCAATGCACCCTCCAGTATTGGCAGTGACTTGCTGAACCAGCTATCTGCAGGATACCCGTTTGCTGCCGCTTATGAAGACAAACCGGATCGCCGCACCTGGCAACTGCGTTCAGGCGGGGATAAAGCAATCGATGTATCAGAAATTGCCACCCTGTTTGGCGGAGGCGGCCACCAGCGAGCCAGCGGTTTTAGTACCAGTCATGCGACCATTAACCTTAAGGTACCTGTTAATGTTAAATAGTATTAAGGCCATAAGCCTCGGTATTATCACTTTGCTACTACTTGAACTGTTTAACCAGCTGGTAGTTATTATGGCAGCAGTTGGCTTTAAC
Organism: Gammaproteobacteria bacterium; assembly: GCA_027076245.1. Lineage (GTDB taxonomy): Bacteria > Pseudomonadota > Gammaproteobacteria > GRL18 > GRL18 > JANELJ01. Next base: position 1,454 of record JALTKC010000164.1, on the reverse strand, counting down.
TATTTTATTAAAGCCGAGCCTTCTCTGGCCACCTGGTCACAGATATTCAGCTATGCAATTGCAACATTGGGACATTTTATCGTGATGATGTTAACCGGAATGGTGGTTGCTATGGCTTCTGTACCCAAAAGGGCTTTTTTAAATGCGGGAATGGCAGTTATTATTGGCAGCGGTATTTCCCTGTATCTTTCCCTGAGAGATGATATTTTCACTCCCATTGCTTTTATCTTTTTAATATCGGGATTATTATTTGCATTTCTGGGCTGCTGGATATGGCAGCGGAGGGAAAACGGGAAGGGGAAGTAGGCCCCAGGTACGGATATTTACCCGTACCCGGAAATATATCTCCAAAGCGGAAGTTTTATTTAGCCGTTGGAATTTTCTTAACAACAACACGACCATTCAGAGGCTGAACCGGACGGTTGTTAGGATGTTTAAGCGCATACTGGAAAGCTTCTAACTGCAGCTTGTTTACATTGGAACGGGTCTGTAACACAATCCAGGTCACCCCTTCTGTGCAGGGTGGTGTGGTCAGAGAACCGCTATAACGGAAGTAGTTTTTAACCACCTTGTCACGCTCAAATAATTCCAGATCACGAACGCCAGGCCGTTTAGTTTCACCCACATTAAAGGGCATATTTTTTAACAAGGCATCCAGAGCGGTATTAGCCGGGCCTGGACGATAAAGCAGGGAAACTACAGCAATCTGATTGTCTTCACTGACATGCACAAAGTGAGATTCCAGGGGATAGGAAACTCCGTCTATCCGATGTTCGCTGGGGGTGTGAAAGTGAAACTGTTTGAGAAAATAAGGTTTTTCATCAATGGTAATTTTACCACCGGAACGAATATTAACCTGAATAGTATGGCCATTATTAACAATGTTTTCCGGCACCAGCATATTATATTCAAAGCGAATACCTTTTAGTTTTGAAGGTACGGCTGTACTGATATTAATAGGCGACTGGTTCTTACCTTCATGGCACATTCTGTACTCATCCGATAATAAGGCCCAGTATTGAGGCCCCGTTTTGTCCTGATAAGACCACTTCGCATGCTCTGTTACTGCTTTTTCGGCCTCGGCGGTTTCAGTTCCAGCGGTTCCGGCGGCCTGCTCTTTGGCAACAGTCCATGCAGGTAAAGCAATCAGTGCTGATATCAGCAGAAAACCAAACGGTTTTATGGCAGTTAGTTTCATATAAATTTCCTGTGATTGGTCAAAAGAATTAAGTCATTAGGGTTAACTATAAGTGAAAGCAGAGTTATTTTCATCCAAATTACTATAAATTTAAGATAAAAGTAATTTTTAGCTTTGCTTTCTGCAATTCTGTTCTATAATTAAATCAATACCCTACTTATTAACTCGGTTATTATTGTGATGGAATATAAACAAACAAATGGAGAAAAATTATGTACGACACAGTCAATATGATACGCGTCACCGGCCTTAACCC
>JALTKC010000163.1 GCA_027076245.1 Gammaproteobacteria bacterium | reverse complement strand
CCTTAACCAAAGTATTTTTGATAACCAGAACTATGTAAACTATCGAATCTCTAATTTACAAATCAACAAAGCCGATGCGCAGTTAAGTGCAGCCCAGCAGGATTTAATTATTCGTACTGCAGATGCTTATTTTTCGGTACTCTCGGCCATGGACACCCTGGAATTTGCCAAAGCACAGAGAAAAGCCATTGGCCGGCAATTAGAACAGGCTAAAAGGCGCTATGAAGTAGGTATTATTGCCATAACGGATGTTCATGAAGCTCAGGCCGGCTATGACAATGCCCATGCCCAGGTCATTGCAGCAGAAAATGCTCTACAGGTTGCTAAGGAGACATTAAGAGAACTGACAGGACAATATATAGATAATGTATCTCCCCTGGCTGACAAAATTCCACTTGAACCGCCTAAACCTGCTAAAATTCAACACTGGGTTGATCAGGCTTTAACCGGCAACTATACCCTGCTTGCTGCTAAAGAAGACACTGAAGTACAACGGGAAAATATTAATTTACAACGTTCCGGGCATTATCCCACTCTGGGTTTAACCGCATCTTATGGGTATAGCAAGAGTAATAATTCTATTTCTTTTTTTACCCCTCAGTCATTTGATAAAACTATTGGTCTTAATTTATCCATTCCTATTTATGAAGGTAATGCAGTTACTTCCAGAACCCGTCAGGCTCAATATGATTTTCAGCGCAGCCAGGATTACTATAATGAAATCCGTAATGCCACAGAAAAAAATACCCGCAGCAGTTATCTGAATGTCATCTCCGAAGTCAGTCGTGTGGAAGCATTAAAACAGGCGGTTATTTCCAGTGAAAGTGCATTAAAAGCCACTGAAGCCGGTTTTGAAGTGGGCACCCGAACCATTGTGGATGTTCTGAATGTTCAGCGCGATCTCTATCGTGCCAAACAGGATCATTCCATTGCCCGCTATACCTATATTCTTAATGTACTGAGGCTAAAACAGGCGTCCGGGGATCTGGCCCGGGCCGATCTGGAAACGGTCAACGGCTGGCTAGTAAAATAAAATCTAGCAGCACAATAAATTTATAGTTTGTCCCACAGGTTATCAAAGCGGGCTGTCCTCGCTTTTCGGGATGATGCCTGTGCTGCAGATTCAGCTCTATCAAACAGGTACAGGTTATAATCCAGTACTTCATCCACTTTCTGAGTGAGTTTAATATTTATTTCTCCCGTCTTATGGATTAATTTAATATCCTGAGTGCTGGAACCAGCAAATCGTTCAATAAAGGCATGGGTAAACAAAACCGGTTGAAAATGCTGTGCCTTCCCACCGGGAAATACAAAACTGTCCAGTATGCGATTATGCAGCAAATTAGAGTTAACAGCCACATCCTGGTGATGAGTAATAACCACCTGAGCAGGTTCTGCCATAGAACTTAAATGCTCAATACCCAGTTCAAGTTCCTGCTGCGGGTTTTCCCTGATCCATCGCAAATATCCGACATGCACCACACCATCGCTATGCTTAATGGCAATGACTTCATTAATTCTTGGCTGTAGTGTTAGATTATTTTCTCTGGAAAGTTTTAGCCGACAGCCACCTTTTGACTCATCCAGCAGGAAAGCCTGAAAAACCGGCAGAGCATGATCTGCTTGCGACTCATCTTTAGCAGATAACTGTGATTCATACAACTCATGTATTTCAGATTCCAGGTCAACAATACCCAGAAAATGTGAAATATTACTGACACCTGACACAATTTCAACAGGCTCTATTAAGGACTGTCGTTTATCCTCACGATGCTTTTGAGTGGACCATACCTGAATCAGTCGTTTTCGCATATACTCTGAAACATTCTGAATGTCCTTATTATTGTTCATAAATTGAACCAGGTAGTTTAAATTAATACCCCATAACTGACCGCTGGAGAATTCATCTGTCTGCATGGACAATTGCAGGCGGTTAAAGGGAGAGCTGTCACTATAAGGTTTTATCAGAAACTGACTATTACCATCATTTTTTTCTGGTATAAGCAGATCAGCATAATGTGACCAGTTATTCAATTTATTCCACAAAAGGGTCATTTCAGTAATGGAAAGGTGATAAGGATTGGAAAGAGAAAAGATCAGAATTTTTTTATACAGACCATCAATGGTTTTTATGCTTTCTGATAGATGTTTTATAGCAGACTTTTCAAAATGTCGCTTTACGGCAAAGTAATATATCTGATGAATATCCAGCCATTCATCCGCAGAATGATCGGCATAAAGCATATAGTTATAAAACAGTTTCTGGTTAAGATAAAACAGGGCATGGTAGGTTGCCTGTATCAGAATTTTGTGTTTAAAAATAGCATTGACTATACCGACATTCGACAGTTCATCAATAATAATTTTATAGCCCGTGGACATTTCATGTAAAAATGCGTTGACCAGTTCCGCCAGACGGTTTTTTTCTTCCGTCAGTGGTAAACCGCAACCGACACATTTTCTGGATAATTTCTGCACCAGTTTAAGAATCTGCGGGTGTAGTAGTTCAAGAAGCTCCAGACGTTTCTGAACAGGAATAACTAAGCCATTAATTTCAACCAGCAGTGAATAATACAGGCGTGACTGCTCTCCCGTAGGTAATTGGGAAGTACGTTCAACCCACTGTTTCATATCCTTTATTGAAGTATATAAACAGTGTCCATCTGGCTTTTTTCGTTCTGGCAACTGTAACCAGAGTAAGGTATCTTTCATGGACATCCTTTTTCACTGAAACTTAATGATGGCTGCCTGCCAGGTACTGAATTTAGTATTTAGCCAATCCATTTTCTGGCATTTCTGAACATTCTCATCCAGGGGGCATCTTCTCCCTTGTGACTATTGAGCCAGGTATTCTGTACGGAACGGAATACCCGTTCCGGATGCGGCATCATAATCGTAAAACGTCCGTCTTCACTGCACAGACCGGTCAGCCCCATAGGTGAACCATTAGGATTATAGGGATAGTTTTCAGCAGGCAGGCCTTCATTTGTCACATAACGCAAGCTAACCAGTTCTCTGTCAAAAACCTGTTGTACTGAGCCGCCCAGTTGAAATTCTGCCCTGCCCTCACCATGAGCAACAGCAATAGGCATTCTTGACCCCTCCATCCCCTCAAAAAATAGTGAGGGTGATTTTAATACTTCTACCATCACTGTCCGGGCTTCAAACTGCTCAGATTCATTTTTAACAAAATGAGGCCAGTGTGCTGTGCCAGGGATCAGTTCGTGCAGGTTGGACATCATCTGACAGCCATTACAGACACCCAGGCCAAAGGTATCATCCCGATTAAAGAAGGTTTCAAACTGTTCCCGTGCCTTAGGATTAAATAAAATAGATTTGGCCCAGCCTTCCCCAGCACCCAGGACGTCACCATAGGAAAAACCGCCGCAGGCCACAATACCTTTAAAGGCATCAAGAGACAGACCGCCTTCAATAATATCTGACATATGCACATCACGGGTAGAGAAGCCCGCTTTCTGAAAGGCCGCGGCCATTTCAACATGACCATTAACCCCCTGCTCACGCAGAATGGCCATAGGCGGTTTAACACCTTTATTGATATAAGGCGCACTGATATCTTCATTAATATCATAACCCACCTCAATATGCAGGCCGGGATCACCCAGTAAATCAATAGCCTGATATTCCTGCTCGGCACATTTGGGGTTATCTCTGAGACTCTGCATGCGCCAGGTGGTTTCTGACCAGGCTTTATGAAAACGAGTACGGGTATTGCTTAACACAACAGACTGATTGAAACTAAATTCAATCTCATCAGTGACTGTTGGTATAGCAATTACATGAGACATACTACCCATACCCATATCTTCTATATAATTAAAAACCGCTTCATGATCAGACTTGCGGATCTGAATAACAGCACCCAGTTCTTCATTAAACAGGGCTGCAGTAATATCTTCTTTATCCACACAGATACTCTGCATATTTACATTTAAACCGCAATGTCCGGCAAAAGCCATTTCCAGCAAGGTAGTAAATAAACCACCATCAGAACGATCATGATAGGCCAGCAGCTTGTCATTGATATTAAGTTCCTGAATTAATGTAAAAAAGGACTTGAAGGTTTCCGTATCATCCAGATCCGGAGCCACATCTCCAATCTGTCCATAAACCTGTGCCAGGGCCGAACCACCCATGCGATTGCGCCCCCGCCCCAGATCAATCAGAATTAACTCGGTTTCACCCTGATCCATTCTGATTTGCGGTGTCAGTGTCTGCCGTACATCCTGTACCCGCGCAAAGGCTGAGATAATCAGTGATAAGGGTGCCGTAACCGACTTATCCTCGCCATTGTCATTCCAGACTGATTTCATGGACATGGAGTCCTTACCCACCGGAATGGTAATACCCAGTTGCGGACATATTTCCATGCCAACGGTTTTAACCGCATCATAAAGTCCGGCATCCTCCCCGGGGTGACCGGCCGGAGCCATCCAGTTAGCTGAAAAGACAATATCAGATAAGCTGTTAATACGCGCGGCTGCAATATTGGTAAGTGCTTCACCAATAGCCATACGCGCAGAACTGGCATGATCCACCAGTGCAACGGGCGTACGCTCACCAATGGACATGGCCTCACCGCTGACTTCATTAAAGCCGCTGCAGGTCACCGCCACATCAGCAACTGGGATCTGCCAGGGACCAACCATCTGCTCCTGTGCCACCAGCCCTGTAACTGAACGGTCACCAATGGTGATTAAAAAGGTTTTATCCGCCACACCGGGCAGGTGCAGGATACGATCAGCCGCTTCTTCCAGGTCTATTCCAGAACTGTCAAATTTGTCCTGCGTCACCTGAAGATGTTTAACATCCCGGGACATTTTAGGCGGTTTGCCCAGTAAGACTTCCAGCGGCATATCAATAGGGGTATTACCAAAATGGCTGTCATTGAGGATTAAACGCTGCTCTTTGGTGGCCTGACCAATAATGGCATAGGGTGCCCGTTCACGCTGGCAGATCTGTTCAAACTGTTCGATATTTTCTGGGGCCACCGCAATAACATAACGTTCCTGAGATTCATTACACCAGATCTCCATGGGAGACATACCCTGTTCATCATTGGGCACTTTACGCAGTTCAAAAACCGCCCCTCTGCCGGCATCATTAACCAGTTCAGGAAGAGCATTGGAAATACCTCCTGCTCCCACATCGTGAATAGAAAGGATAGGATTGGCCTCTCCCATTTGCCAGCAATGATCAATCACTTCCTGACAGCGGCGTTCCATTTCAGGATTACCCCGCTGTACCGAGGCAAAGTCGAGGTTTTCACAACTGCTGCCGGAATTCATGGACGAGGCGGCACCTCCACCCAGACCAATTAACATGGCAGGGCCGCCCAGCACAACAATTTTTGCACCTTCTGGAATATCCCCTTTATGCACATGTTCAGGCTTAATATTACCGACACCACCAGCCAGCATAATGGGTTTATGATAACCGCGCACTTCTGTTCCGTCGGCCGTTTTAGCCTGTTCTTCAAAGGTTCTGAAATAACCGCAGATATTAGGCCGACCAAACTCATTATTAAAGGCTGCAGCACCCAATGGTGCTTCCAGCATAATATCAAGGGCTGAAACAATGCGATCCGGTTTGCCATAGTCTTTTTCCCAGGGTTGCAGCGCATGTTTAATTTTTAGATTGGAAACCGAATATCCGCACAGTCCGGCCTTGGGTTTTGAGCCCTGCCCGGTAGCACCTTCATCACGGATTTCCCCACCGGAACCGGTGGCTGCACCGGGCCAGGGTGAAATGGCTGTAGGGTGGTTGTGAGTTTCAACTTTCATCAGGATATGGCTGTCTTCCTGATGGTATTCATACTCTGATGTATCACTGCTGGGATAAAACCGCTGGATATTAAAGCCCTCAATAACCGCACAATTATCACTATAGGCAGATAAAATACCCTCTGAATGCAGTTGGTAGGTATTGCGGATCATACTGAACAGGGATTTATCCTGAGCTTTACCATCTATAGTCCAGTCAGCGTTAAATATTTTATGACGGCAGTGTTCTGAATTGGCCTGGGCAAACATCATTAATTCAACATCAGTTGGATTTCTTCCCATGCGGGTAAAATTTTCCACCAGGTAATCAATTTCATCATCCGCCAGTGCCAGTCCAAGTTCAGAGTTAGCCTTTTCCAGAGCGGTGTGGCCCTGTTCCAGAATATGTACATAGCTTAACGGTGCCGGATGGTGATGTTCAAACAAAGCACTGGCTTCTTCAAGCTGATAAAGACAGATTTCTGTCATTCTGTCATGCAGGGCATCAGAAAGTTCTGTTTTCTGCTGTTCACTGACATTAACACCATGAGACAGTTCAAGAGTATATAAAATACCCCGTTCTATACGCTCAATATTCTGCAAACCGCAGTTATGGGCAATATCGGTTGCCTTACTGGCCCAGGGAGAGATAGTGCCGATTCTGGGTATAGCCAGAATTTCCAGACCATTGATATTAATGTCATCGGTATGAGCACCATACATCAGAATCCGTTCAAGTATCGTCTGCTGCTCAGGTGTCAGATCACTGGCAGTATCCACAAAATGCATATATTGAGATGAAATATTCTGGATACCGGGAACAATTACGCGCAGCCTATGGAGTAGTTTTTCTATTCGAAACGGGGATAAGGCAGATTTGCCACGCAGAATCAACATTTAGTCATCTCTCTTAAAGGGGGTTAAAGTAAAGGGACATTCTAGCAAAATATCCCTCTATTAAGAACAGACTTACCTGCTTTTTAGAGAAAAATATGAATGGTATAAGCAACTATTCATAAACCATAAAAAAAAGTAGAATAGCAACCTGACTCAGTTTATAAGTACTCATTCTATGTCACATAAAAAGACCCGGAACAAGTTGCAAAAAAAACCGTCCAGTTCGCCTTTATCTGAACCACTGCCCCCTGCATCCATTTTACGTCTGCTCGGTGCCTGGCTGTATGATTTTCTACTGCTCTGTGCTTTCTGGCTGCTGGCCGTTACTATTTATATTATACCGGCTCAGATGTTTGTCCATGTGGATTCCAGCAATATTCAGAACCTCAGTACCACACAGTTCAGCGGCCCGCTTTTTTACAGTTACCTCTTTATTGTAACCTGGTTTTTCTTTGCCTGGTTCTGGCGGCACGGCGGACAGACACTGGGGCTGCGTAGCTGGTCTCTGCGTCTGATCAGCGACCTGGAACACGGTATTAGCTGGACGCAGACCCTGCTGCGCTTTTTTGCGGGTGGTTTTCCCTGGGTTGTCAGTCTGTTTTTATATTCAAAACTGTCCCACGGCGCTCTGGAAGGCTCTCCGTGGGTATATGCAATTTTTCTAATTGGTTTTCTGGGTCTGTTCTGGAAGCTGGTGGATAAGCAGAAACGCAGTATTCAGGACATTTTTTCTGATTCCCATATTGTGTTGGTACCCAGAATTAAAAAAAGATAAACGCTCAGAAATCTCTGGTACAGAACCGGACAATGGATTCAAGGTGGTTTTCAAATCCCTCAAAAGAATGATTACCGCCCTGCTCTATTATTAATTCAGTATCAGCATATTTCTGTTCTGCAAGCCGGTAATCCAGTACTTCATCACCGCTCTGTAATAACACCATAAATAATTCTGGCTTACTGACTTTGTCAACAAGCAATTGTTTCAACTGTTCAATATGTTCTGTGGTCAGCTCATAGTCACGACCGGTGTAGTAATTAGTCGTTTTACCCAGTAAATCTTTTAGCAGAATATGAGGTTTGACGGCTGGATTAACCAGAACCGCCTTAATATGATATTTTTGTGCCAGGAAAGTAGCATAAAAACCGCCCAGAGAGCTGCCTATAAGGGCGATATCAGGCGTCTGGCCTGCAAGTATTTGAGTCAACCGGGCAATGGCTTCAGAAGGATAGTCGGATAATTCAGGGCAGACAAAATCATGTTCTGGATGCCTGTCTGCCAGAAATTTTTGAAATAACTGAGCTTTATAAGAAGCCGGTGAGCTATTAAAACCATGAATATATAAAAAAAGCATTGAGAGGCTTAAAATGTATATTCTTTTAAAACTTATACTTTGCTTTTAATTCCTTAAGCTTATCCTCAGCCTCTTTTTTCTCACTGGAAGACAGTTCTGCACCTAACTGTTTTAATGAGTCCGCTGCCGAGGCATAACCATTATCCGCTGAGATTTTAAGCCAGGCATAAGCCGTCACCAGATCAGCAGGACCGCCCTGACCATTGGCCATCATAATCCCCAAATTGTACTGAGCCTGTGCATAATTCTGTTCTGCCGCCTTACGCGTCCACTCCTGGGCTTTGACCATATCAGCCATTACACCATTGCCCTGATAATACAATACCCCCAGGACAAACTGTGCAGCACTGTCGCCTTTTTTTGCCATAGCTGAACAGACATCAGCCGCCTCATAAAAATCTTCTTTTTGCATCAGTTCAACGCATTTATTAGCGAATGCAGCCTGAGCCAGAAAGGCCTGTCCGGTAAAAATAAAGATAACAAGCGATAAATATTTCATAGATAGTCCAGTCAATTTATAGTCCTAAATTCAGTTGAAAATTATATCATCAAAAAAATGAATGATATATTAACGACTCCGTTCATAAAAATTAATTCATTCCGTTTATAACAATAATTAAAAAAATCAAAACCGGTTCAGTCTTCTACCAGTTCATCAAACTCATCCGGACAGTGCAGCACATTATGAGTTTTATGTCTCAGACCGCTCAACCAGCCCATCTGGCGGGCAAACATAAATAAAAACAGAGCAAAAAACAACAGATGTACCCACCATATGCCGATATAGGGTTCAACCCGTCCCTTACGCAACCAGTTAAACGCCACCAGTGATAAGTTGGAATAGACAATGTATATAAGAATCGCCACAGCCATCTTGCCGTATCGCCCCTGACGCGGTGAACTTTTACTTAAGGGGACTGCCAGTAAGGCCAGCACTACCATCATAATAACCTGAGAAATACGCCATTGTAATTCACCCGTTAAATACAGGTCATTACTGTTCCATAAATCCCTGGTAGGCAGAGCATCGCGTTCAAGGGTGATTTCAGCACCGCTTTTTCCGGACAGCAATACCCCATAATCCTTAAATTTAATCGAACGGTAATCCCGGGAACCGGGTACTCCGTCATAGCGATGGCCGTTCTGAAATACAATATAACGGGCACCCTGCTGTGGATCGGTCTCTATATTGGCTTCATCAGCCGAAAGTACACTGCTGTTGTCGGTATTATCCACGTGCAGAAACACATTTTTTAAATGAGTCCGATCGGTAATTTCCTCAGCATAAATCACTCTTCGACCGTCATTAGACAGAGTAAACTGACCAGGAACAACCAGTTCAACATCCACCTGCAGCTTAAACTCCTCTTCTATATACTGCATTTTGCTGTTTGCCCAGGGAGCAATAACCAGTGCCAGAGAGGCCTCTATAAAAATAAAACTGCCCAGAACGATAAGAACAGATTTTAATAGTGTAGAAGGGCCGATACCGCAGGCAGCCAGAGCCACCATTTCACTGTCTTTATAAAGTCGGCTTAAGGCCAGTAATATGGCAAGAAACAGCGTTAACGGTAAAATCATCATCATACTTTCCAGATTCCGCAAACCCAGTAAAACAAACAGAAAATCTATGGGTATTTTACCATTTGCAACCGCTGCCAGAGATTTTATCACCTGGGTGCTTAAAATTATTAAAAACAGCACCATAAAAACACCGCCAAATGTCCTTAAAAGTTCTTTGGTAATGTAATCTCTAATAATCAATGGTGTTTACCTTTATACATTTTAATCCCGTTTAAGGGCATCTGATTTTGAATATAATAGTATTTTTTACTGGATTTAAGGGGATTTTAAGTTAAACTACTTAATAAAATAAATTTAACAAAAAATAACAAAAGCAGTAAAAATCCGTTCCTTATCATTCAACCAGTAAAATAACAGTTTGTAAGAAATTTTAACCGGCCAGTCATAATGACTGACTGCTAATGATATGAGAAACCGGACGGTCTGACAATTAATTTAAATACCTTATTTAATTACAGACACTCTTTTCATTAATATTTTATCCTGTGTAGCAATAGCGGAGTTAATATGGAATTCAGCGTAAAAAGTGGCAGCCCTGAAAAACAACGAACTGCCTGTGTTGTAGTTGGCGTTTACGAGCCCAGACGCCTTACCCCGTCAGCCCAGCGACTGGATGAACTGACTGACGGTTATATTTCCAGTTTAATTCGCCGGGGCGACCTTGAAGGCAAGGCCGGTCAGACCCTTTTGCTGCATAATATCGACAATACCCTGTGTGACCGAATTCTGCTGGTTGGCTGCGGTCGAGAAAGAGATTTAAGCTTTACTCAGTACCGCAAAATTATTTCTCATGCAGTCAGCACTCTAAATGATACTGGCTCCATGGAAGCAGTTTTTTATCTCACTGAATTGCCGGTTAAAGGCTGTGACAGTTCCCAGCGTATCCGCCATGCCATAGAGGCCGCTCAGAACACCCTGTACCGTTTTGATCAGTTAAAGAGTAAAAAAGACACCACCCGCAGACCATTACGAAAAATTGTGCTGACAGTCCCTAATCGCCGTGATCTGACCGATGGTGAACAGGCTGTCCGTGAAGGTATGGCCATTACCCAGGGCATAAAGCTGGCAAAAGACCTTGGCAATATGCCCGGTAATATCTGCACCCCGACCTATCTGGCTGAACGGGCCAAAACCCTGAGCAAGGTTTACTCCAACCTCAGTGCTGAAGTGTTTGAAGAAGACGATCTGGAACAGATGGGTATGGGCGCTTTCCTTTCTGTGGCCAAAGGCAGCCGGCAACCCGCCAAGTTAATTGTTATGAGTTATCTCAATGGCGATCCGGTCAAACCCCCTGTCTGTCTGGTCGGTAAAGGTGTCACCTTTGACTCCGGCGGCATCTCACTGAAACCCGGCGCAGCCATGGATGAAATGAAATACGATATGTGCGGTGCGGCCAGTGTCCTGGGCACTATTAATGCTGTAGCGGAACTGCAGCTGGAAACCAATATTGTTGCCGTAATTCCGGCCACTGAAAACCTGCCCGATGGTATGGCCAGCAAACCCGGTGATATTGTCACCAGTTATTCCGGTACCACTATTGAAATACTTAATACTGATGCCGAAGGCCGCTTAATCCTCTGTGACGCCCTCAGCTATTGTGAACGTTTTAATCCCGATGTGGTCATCGATGTCGCCACCTTAACGGGCGCCTGCGTGGTTGCCCTGGGTAAGCATGCCGCAGGTATGTACAGTAACCACAGCCCGCTTGGACATGACTTAACCAATGCCGGCAAGGCTACCGGAGACCGTATCTGGGAAATGCCTTTATGGGATGAGTATCAGGAACAGCTAAAAAGCAACTTTGCTGATTTAGCCAATATCGGCGGTAAAGAAGCCGGTTCAGTGACCGCAGCTGTGTTTTTGTCGGCCTTCTGTAAAAAATACAACTGGGCACATCTTGATATTGCCGGTGTGGCCTGGGAATCCGGTAATAATAAAGGCGCTACTGGACGCCCGGTATCCCTTTTAACCCAGTACATTATCGACCATTATAAACGCAGCCATTAACCATTATGGCCCAGGTTGATTTTTATATACTTAACGACCGTTCAAAACGCAATATCCATCAAATGGTCTGTCGTCTGTGTGAAAAAGCGCTGGAAAATAAGATGCAGGTATTTATCTATACCTGCACCGAACAACAGGCTCAAACTCTGGATGAACTGTTATGGAGCTATAAATCTGACAGTTTTATCCCACATTGCATTATTTCTGATGATTTTTTACCAGTTTCACCAGCAAAAACTGAAAATTTCAACTATCCTGTAGTTATTAAAGTGGCAAATTCTGAGCTTGATCAACAATTACCGGCCCGATTTAACGGCCTGCTGGTCAACCTGAGTCAGACAATACCGCCTTTTATGCAGTATTTTGAACGAATTGCTGAAATGGTTGATAAGGATGAAACCGAAAAACAACAGGCTCGAGAGCGATATCGTTTATATCGTCAGCAGAATCATACTTTGAACAAGTATGATTTGTAGCTAACGATGAGCTAATTAGAGTACCCAATTAAGTGTTAAAGTTGTATTGTGAATAAAGATAACAAAAAAGATTTTTCTTCCGCCATGGGCGATCTAAAAGGTCTGCTGGACAAAGAAGGCATCAGCATCGGCCACCCTGTTTCCGATAAAGACACCATCCCTACATTAACGGCTGACCTGCTCGATAATGAAATTATTAACCAGTTTGAAGAACAGTTAAGATCCTCAAATCAAAAGAATACTAATAATAAGGAATCTTCTGAAGATATAAGCCCTGTGGAAAATTTTCAGGACAGCAGTCAGGACACTATTGACCTTCCGGTTCTGGACGGCACAATTACAGTAAGCGATGAAAAAGCGCCATCCGATATTGATGACTATATATCTGATATCGATGATGATGACTTTGATGTACTCGAATTTGCTGACTCTGTGGAGCAGTTGGAAGAAACTGTAGAATCCATTACCGAACCAGAAGATCTACTCAGATTTGAAGAACAGGCTCAAACCCACCATGAGACTCCAGCAGTATCCGGCAAATCGGGGAGCAACAGTCCCACCACTTCCGAAACAGAGCCTACCCGCTTTTCTGAAATTACCGAAACTATTCACTATGAACAGTTAAAGGAAAAACTTCATAAGCAACTCTCTTTTCAGATAGAACTGTCCATTGCTCAACTCAAGACCCAGTTACTGGACAATCTGGCTGCCGAACTGGATGCAGCCTTTAAAGCTAAATAAATCACCTACAATAACCCGCCGATATCTTTTATCCTGCTGCAGAATTTTCCGTTGAAAATCCACCTTTTCAAGGGTTACTTTACGCCCTGTTAGGACTATAATAAGCCGTTTGAAATCCACTATGGTATTCAATCCCGGATTAGTATGCATAAACCAATACCCAAAGTAGCCAAAACCTGAAACCTAAAACCTGATAAAGAGCAGCTCTCCACCATGGAAAAAACATATAACCCTCATGCAATTGAACAGCGCTGGTATGAAACCTGGGAAGAAAACGGTTATTTTTCCCCTGATATGGACACCGATCAAGCTTCAGATTCCGCTCAGAACAGCTACTGCATAATGATACCTCCGCCCAATGTAACCGGCAGTTTACATATGGGGCATGCCTTTCAGGACACCATTATGGACGCCCTGACCCGCTACCACAGAATGAAAGGCGACAAAACACTCTGGCAGCCAGGTACGGATCACGCCGGTATTGCCACCCAGATGGTCGTCGAGCGTATTATTAATGCGGAAGGTAAAACCCGTCATGATCTGGGCCGTGATGCCTTTATTGAAAAAATCTGGGACTGGAAAGCCCATTCCGGCAATACCATTACCCGCCAGTTACGGCGTATGGGCGCCTCTTTAGACTGGAAACGTGAACGTTTTACCATGGATGAAGGGCTGTCCGAGGCTGTAAAGGAAGTCTTTGTACGCCTCTATGAAGAAGGTCTGATCTACCGCGGCAAGCGTCTGGTTAACTGGGATCCGGTTCTGCATACGGCGGTTTCTGATCTGGAAGTGATTTCCGAAGAAGAAAATGGCCACTTCTGGCATATGCGTTATCCGCTCAGTGACGGCAGCGGTTATATTATAGTCGCTACCACCCGTCCGGAAACCATGCTGGGCGATACCGCAGTCGCTGTTCATCCCGATGATGAGCGTTATCAGGATATGGTGGGCAAAACCATTAAACTACCTCTGACAGATCGGGAAATACCCATTATTGCCGACGATTATGTAGACCCTGAATTTGGTACCGGCTGCGTCAAAATCACCCCTGCCCATGATTTTAATGACTATGACATGGGCAAACGCCATAACCTGCCCATTATCAATATCTTGACTATAGATGCCGCAATTAATGACAATGCTCCGGAAAAATACCGGGGTATGGATCGCTATGAAGCCCGCAAAGCGATAGTAAAGGATCTGGATGAGGCCGGTTTACTGGAAAAAATTGACGAGCACCGTTTAATGGTACCCAGAGGCGATCGCTCCGGAGCCGTTATTGAGCCCTATCTGACCGATCAATGGTATGTGAAAATTGCCCCTCTGGCTGAACCGGCTATTAAAGCGGTAGAAGACGGTGACATCCGCTTTGTTCCGGACAACTGGAAAAACACCTACTTTGAATGGATGAACAATATTGAAGACTGGTGTATTTCCCGTCAGATCTGGTGGGGACACCGTATTCCCGCCTGGTATGATGACAACGGCAATGTCTATGTAGGCAAAGATGAGCAAGCTGTTCGCCAGCAGCATAAGCTGGATGATTCCATTAGCCTGAAACAGGATGAAGACGTACTGGACACCTGGTTCTCTTCCGCCTTATGGCCCTTCTCCACCCTGGGCTGGCCGGACAAGACACCAGAACTGGATACCTTTTATCCGACCAATGTTCTGGTAACCGGTTTTGATATTATTTTCTTCTGGGTGGCCCGAATGATTATGATGGGGCTTAAATTTACTGGCGAAGTACCCTTTAAGGAAGTATATGTACATGGTCTGGTACGTGATTCTCATGGTCATAAAATGTCCAAATCCAAAGGCAATGTCCTGGATCCTATTGATTTAATCGATGGCATTGAACTGGAAACACTGGTAGAGAAACGCACTTCCGGCATGATGCAGCCGCAAATGGCTAAAAAGATTGAAAAACAGACCCGTAAGGAATTTAAGGACGGTATTCCCGCTTTTGGTACCGATGCCCTGCGCTTTACTTTTGCAGCACAGGCCACCACCGGCCGCGATATCAAGTTTGATATGGGTCGTATTGAGGGCTATCGAAATTTCTGCAATAAGCTCTGGAATGCCTCCCGTTATGTACTGATGAATACCGAAGGCCATGACTGCGGCATGGACAATGACGAAATGGAATTCAGCCTGGCAGACAAATGGATTATTTCCCGTCTGCAGCAAACCGAACAGCAGGTTATTGATGCCCTCAACACCTATCGACTGGACAGAGCCGCACAGGCCATTTATGAATTTACCTGGAACGAGTATTGCGACTGGTATCTGGAGCTGTCCAAATCGGTACTTAATAATGACTCCGCCAGTGAAGCGCAGCAGCGCGGTACTCGTAACACGTTAATTAAAGTTCTGGAAAGCCTGCTGCGTCTGGCTCATCCTGTTATGCCTTTTATTACTGAAGAAATCTGGCAACGGGTTGCGCCACTGGCGGGTATTCAGGGTGATACCATTATGTTACAGCCCTTCCCTGAACCACAATCTGCACAGATTGACCAGAATGCCGTCGATGAAATGAACTGGCTTCAGCAATTTGTACTGGGGGTCAGACAGATCCGCAGCGGTTATGATATTAAACCCGGCAAACCGTTAAATGTCTTACTGGCCAATGGTTCTGACAGTGACAAAGCCCGTCTGCAGCGTAATGAAACCATGCTGATCAAACTGGCACGGCTGGAGTCCATTACCTGGCTGGATAATGACGATGCCCCTGAATCCGCTACCGCCCTGGTTGGCGAAATGCAGATACTCATACCTATGGCCGGTCTGATTGATATTGATGCTGAACGAGAACGGCTGAATAAGGAAATTGAGTCCAATCAGGGCTTTATCAGCAAGCTGGAAGCCAAACTGTCCAATGAGAATTTTGTTTCCAGAGCACCGGAACAGGTTGTGGCTCATGAACGCCGGAAACTGACAGAAACGCGGAACAAACTCAAAAGTCTGACCGAGCAGCTTGAGAAATTATCTTCTTTGTAACACAATGCCGGCATAAAGTAAAAACGTCCCCCGGTAAGTCTGATCCTCTGTAAGCTGCCGGGCCTCCCGCTACTTTAAGTAGCGGGACTTTTTAACCATTCATTCTGTAAGCACATAATGATTCAAGGTAACTGACTTATGGTTCTCAATAAACTGTTTAAACCCATCTTCAGCCCCTTCACTAAAGAAAAATGGCAAAGTAACAATACTGAAGTGAGAAAAAAGGCCGTTCAGGAGCTGCCTGTCAGCGCCCAGGAAACCCTGGCTGATATTGCCGTTAATGACAGTGATGAAAGTATCCGGGCTATAGCCGCCAATAAACTCAGTGATCTGGATCTGCTGCAGACCATCATTATGAAAGGGACTAACGGTACCGTTAAGGAAGCCGCTCTGAATCGTTTATTCCAGTTACTTAGCGGCCTTAAACATCCCGTACCGGAATTTCATGTACGGGAAAAAATGATCCGCGGCAGCCGTAATTCAGATCTGCTGGAATTTGTAGCCGCCAATGCCAATGAAGCCTCTCTCAGAGAAATTGCCATTCCACGTATCAGCCGTGATCCCCTGTTGGGTGATATTGCCCTGACCGATGAAAATGCCAAAATCCGCCAGCTGGCTGCTCAGCAGATTGCCAAACGCTCCACCCTGGACAGGGTTGCCAAACAGTCACGAAGAAAAGACAAGCGGGTTTATAAAATTGTTAAAACCAAGCTGGACAAGATCATAGAAGATGAAGAACGGCCTGTCCGTCTGGCCGCTGAAGTGGTTGAAATCTGCGACAAACTGGAAAAGCTGAAAAAGCGTAATCGCTTATTACAGGAAAAAACCACCTTTGAGAACTTTGTTACCCGCTGGAGCGAAATACAGAATTTTGCCAGCGAAGAACTGACCGAACGCTACCATACCATCTGCGAAGACATTATTACCAGTATGGATGAACTGGAAAACCGGCAGCAGGAAGAACAAACAGCCCTTGCAAAGCTGGATACCCTGCTAAGCGCCTTATCCAGTACCGTAGATGACCTGCTGCAAAGCAGTGATAATGGAGAACCCGAAGCCAGACAGCAGGAAGACAAACACAAAATTATTACCAATCTGGGCATAGAATGGGATGAAACATTAAAAGCGGTTGCAGATAAACAGCTCATTGAACAATACAACAAGAAGTTTCAGACCCTGCTGGATCTGCTGGATAATAAGCCCCCTGCCGAAGACACCAGCAGTGATACAGAAAAACTGAATAACCTGATTGCACAGGCAGAAAATATGCTGCAAAAAGACGGTTATATTCCAGCAAAAACCTTATCGGCTCTGCAAGATAAATTTCAGCAACACATTAAAGACAGTGCAGGTACGGATATTGAAGCCCAGCAGGAACGTTTTAACACCCTTATCAAACAGCTTAATGACAAACTGGCTGTACAGCAGGAAAAAGCCGCTCAGTTAATAAAAACCATTGTACAGAAAAACCAGTCCATTAAACAGCTTATCAGTGACGGTCATGTTTCTAAAGCCGATAAACAACTGCATGATCTTTTTAAAGACATTGATAACAGCGAAGTACTGTCCAGTGCTGAGAAAAATCACTATCACCAGATCCTGCATGATATCCGCGCCACACTCGGGGATCTGTCTGCCTGGAAAAACTGGGCCCATGATAAAGAACGGGAAAACCTGATTCAGCGTGCACAGCAGGCACTGGAACAGGCCAGAAACAGCACCAACCTGGAAGCGGAATATACTGAAATTACAGCCGAGATCAAGGAGCTTCGCAAACAATGGAAAAATCTGCGCAGCCGAACTCAGGAATCCATGTGGGAACAGTTTAATAATACCTGTAATGAAGCTTACAGTTTATGTGCCCCCTATATTGAACAGCAGGCAGCCCAACGCAAGGCTAATCTTAAAGCCCGTGAACAATTATGTGAGCAACTCGAAACCTATATAGACAGCATGGGCTGGCCTACCGGGGAAGATGATCCCGTTGATCAATCCTTAGACTGGATCAAGGTTGATAAAATCACCCGCCAGGCCCGCAAGGAATGGTCAGAAATTGGTTTTGTGGAACGTAAAAAACACAAGGCTATCAATCAGCGTTTTGATAAAGACATTGAAATTATCCGCAATGAACTGAAAAAAGTCTGGCATATCAATCAGCAGCAGTTTAATGTGCTGATCCATAAGGTTCAGCAATTACATGAACTCATGGATGATGATTTAAATACTGCCATTAATAAAGCCAAACAATACCAGCAGGACTGGAAAAAGATCGGCCCGGTATCCCCTTATCAGCGCAATAAATTATGGAAAAAGTTCCGGGCAGCCTGTGATGTGATCTTTGATAAACGCAAACAGCAGATTGAACAGAAACAGTCTCATAATACCGAGCGTTTAAGAGAAAAAGAAGCCATCTGTGAGAACCTGGAAGCGCTTAATCAACAGCCTTTAAAGCGTAAAGATCTTGAACAGGCCTTTAAGGACATTGAAAACCTATGGCAGGAACTGGTTCCTGAAGCTAAAGCCATCAGCAAGGAAGTCAATGCCCGGTACAAAAATGCCAGAGAAGCCTTTAATAAAAAACTGGACGCTCTAAAAGTTCAGGAACAGGCAGAGGAAATTAAATTGCTTAAACAGAAAGCCGATCTGTGCAGCCGCCTGGAAGCCATTGAAGCCTCAGATCAGTCTGCTATAGAGGACATAGAGCAACAATGGCAGTCCCTTGATGCTCTCCCATCATCATTGGAACAGGCCATACAGAAACGCTATCAGAGCGCCCTGGAGCATATTGAACAGGATCATAAAGAACTGATCGAAAATGAACAGCAGCAAAAACAGCAGTTCTGTCTCAAGTATGAAATCCTTACCGGTCATCCCTCACCAGAGGATCAGCAGCAAGCCAGAATGGCAATGCAGGTTGAACTGCTTAATTCCAACCTCGGCCATCACAGTGAAACCGCTGAAAACAGTATTTCACCTTATCAGCTTCAGCAACAATGGTATGTTATGAGTAACTACAGCCAGGATAAGACGCTGCAGGCTCGTTTTGAAGCATTACTGAGCTGATATTTGCCAAACCACAGGAAACACCATTGAAAAAAATTATCGGGATTATTCTCATACTCAGTTTCAGTGTTTTTATGCTGTTACGTGAAACTCAAATTGAAAAACTCAATCCCGGTATCGGTAAAAGCATTATTGATAATCATGTCCATATTGCCGGCCTGGGCTATGGTAACAGCGGGTGTTTTATTAATGAAGGTATGCGTAATAATTACCGTTTCCCTTTTTACCTCTGGGCTATGGACGTTACAGAGGATGAGTTAAAGCAATACGGCGATCAGATCCTGATACAGAAAGTCAGCAACAAAATTGCCGCTTCCAGGACGGTTAAACAGGCCGTTATTCTGGCAATGGATGGCTATGTTGATGATCAGGGAGAACACAAAGGCCAGCTCAACCGTCAGGAAACCCAGATTTTTGTGCCTAATGATTATGTCGCCAAAGAAACCTCCAAATACGACAACCTGCTGTTTGGCGCCAGTATCAACCCCAATCGCAAAGATGCTTTGCAGCGCTTGCAGAAAGCCAAAGAACAGGGCGCGGTCTTGGTTAAATGGATCCCTTCCATTATGAACATCGACCCATCCAACCCCGATTATATTCCTTTTTATCGCCTGATGGCGAAACTGAATATTCCACTGCTGACGCATACCGGGATGGAAAAATCCTTTGCCAATGCCAAAGACGAACTGGCCGATCCTGTACGTCTGAAACTTCCGCTGGAGTTAGGCGTTACGGTCATTGCCGCCCATATTGCCACTACCGGTGAGAGTGAAGGTCAGGATAATTTTCAGCGCATTTTACCGATGATAAAAAAATACCCTAATCTGTATATCGATATTTCCAGTCTGACTCAGGCCAATAAGCTGAACTATCTTGCTGAAGCACTAAAAGACAAAGAAATTACCGCCAAAATGATTTACGGTTCAGACTGGCCTCTGACCTTTTTTCCTCTGACATCCCCCTGGTATCATATTAACCATATCAGCCTTGCGGACGCCTGGGAGGCGAGTGCCATAAAAAACCAGTGGGACAGAGATATTGCCTTAAAAACAGCCTTTAAAGTACCCGATGAGGTATTTATGAGAACTCAAAAGGTATTGAATAGTCCTTAAAAATCCCCTTCTGCACCACGCTTCATAATGTCCAGAATAATTTCCTTAACCTTTACGGCTTCAGCTTTCAATTCAGGAGGCAGAGGCTTACCACCATGAATCATTAGATCCATATTCAGGGTATAGAGCCAGAGCTTACCGGTATGGTCTTCTATTAAGGTAATACGACAGGGTAAATAAGCGGAAAAGGCATCGTTATAATCCAGCATCTGTGCTGCGGTAAGTGAATTGCAGAACAGGAATATCTTAACAAATCGATAAGGCTTACCCAGTTTGGCGGTAATATCCTTTGATAAAGGCAGTTCACCCACATTAGCAATATTATGCTCATTGGCCACAAACTTCATGGTTTCTTCCACTTCTTCTGCACTTAAACCTTCCTGTACAGGCACTTTCCAGATAGACGCACTGGCGGCGTCCTTAGTTTCAATAATGGTTTTAACCATATCGGTGTAGGTTTTTTCTGCACCGGGATCAAACTCACTAAAGGTATTTTTTAACCCCAGGTAAACAATAACAATGGCAATAATGCTGACAAGACCAATAAAGGCCAGTATATTTTTAAACAAGGCAGTTCTCCAAAAAATTAATACAAAATGCAGAAGTCGTCAGAAATTCGTCCTGAAGGATATTATCAAACCGGGAAAATCCGGGATATAGTGGTTTTTATCAATAATTATTATAATTTACCAGACATCCTGTCTGATTTTTTAGCGTTTACTATAGCAAAATTGATTACAGAAAAGCCAGTTTTTCTTATCTTAAAATCTGACACTGGGTATTTACCATTTTTTATTAAGGAGCGTTAAATTATTTTTCGTAATGATAACGACAGGAAATAATAGTGAGTTGATTATCATCAACAATATAAACCAGACGATTACTTTCATCAATTCGACGCGACCAGAAACCAGATAAGTTTTCTTTTAGCGGCTCTGGTTTTCCTATACCATCAAACGGACTTCTTTTTGTGTCATTTATTAATTTATTGATACGTTTTAATGTTTTTTTATCCTGAGTTTGCCAATAAACATAATCAGACCAGGCTTCATGAGTCCAGACTAACAATTTAAGCATCGGTCAACTCATGTTTAACCACCTTACCCGCCCGGTATTCATCAATAGATTTAGCAAGATGCGCGGCATTAGCAGGACTCTTTAAAAGATGCACTGTTTCCATTAAACCATTGAACTGCTCTAATGACATAACAACCGCATCTTCTGCATCCCTACGGGAAATAATTGTGTAATCAGCGTCATTAACCACTTGATCTAAAACACTTTTCAATTGATTTCTGGCATCAGAAAAATTTATAACTCTCATAATAAACACTCTAATATGTACGATATATTGAACAAGTATAACATGAACAATATATTGTACAAATCAATCTGAATCTTTTATTGTTTAAAGAGATACATTAAATGACCAAATATTAGGCCAGCCATAATCATTCAGAAAATCCAATGTCTTTTTGTTTGATTGTTGTACAGGTATATTGCATACTTTATAAAAACAATCGGCAAAGCAGATTAAAAGGAGTTAATCAAATGTCTACCCCAAGAAAACAGCAAATCAGCCTTTCAACGTAGTTGCGGACCCCCATTAAATGAAAATTA
>JALTKC010000162.1 GCA_027076245.1 Gammaproteobacteria bacterium | reverse complement strand
AACCGGTTCAATCAATGGAATTCTGCTGGATCTGGGGGTTTCATCACCGCAGCTGGATGATCCGCAGCGGGGGTTCAGCTTTCAGCAGTCCGGTCCGCTGGATATGCGTATGAATGATCAGCAGGGCATGACGGCAGCGCAATGGCTAAATAAAGCCAGTGAAACTGAAATAGCCAATGTCCTGTACGACTACGGGGAAGAGCGTTTCTCCAGGCGAATTGCCAGAGCCATTGTTAAGGCCAGGGCAGAACAGCCATTGACGGATACCCGGCAGCTGGCAGAAATTATTAAGCAGGCACATCCGCGCTGGGAAAAGAAAAAACATCCGGCAACCCGAAGTTTTCAGGGTATACGGATTTTTATTAATAATGAACTGACGGATCTGGATAGCTGTCTGCAGCAAAGCTATCGCTGTCTGGCCAGAAACGGACGTCTGGTGGTGATCAGTTTTCATTCTTTGGAGGACCGGCGGGTTAAACAGTTTTTCAGACGGATGTCAGAAGGTGAACAATTACCTCCGGATCTGCCGGTTATGGATGAAACCATTAACCGTAAAATGAAACTGGTGGGAAAACGCATTAAGGCGGGTAAGCAGGAACTGAGTGATAATCCCCGAGCCAGAAGTGCGGTACTTAGGGCGGCAATAAAGCTGTAAATGAAACAGCTAAAATGAGGTAAATATGAGCGGCAAAATTTTACTGATATTAATTTTGCTTATTATCACTTTTGTCTCGGCCGTCAGTGTGGTGTATGTCAAACACTATAACCGGAAACTTTTTGTAGAACTGCAGCAGCTTGAAAAGCAAAGAGATGATATGGAAGTAGAATGGGGTAAGCTGCAGCTGGAACAGAATACCTGGGCAACGCATGCACGTATAGAACGCATTGCCCGAAAGCAATTGCAGATGATAACGCCGCAGAATAAAGATGTTATTTATATTACGCAGTAACAGGCATTGTGAAAATGGCCAGAGCCAGTGTTAAAAATAAGCTCAAAGGTGGTACTCATGTACCGGCTTACAGAATCAATTTTATATACCTGATTCTGCTGCTGGCGGTATGTTTGCTGGTCTGGCGGGTACTGCAGCTGCAGTTTGATAATGAGTTTTTACAGGGGCAGGGTAATGCCCGGGTTCTGCGTCAGGTAGAAGTGACGGCACATCGGGGCATGATAACTGATCGCAACGGCTATCCGTTGGCCATCAGTACCCCGGTATCATCCATCTGGGTCAATCCTCATGAATTTGATCTGGGTGATAAAAAGATTTACCAGCTGGCCAAATTGCTGAAACTGAATAGCCAGTACCTTAAAAACAAGATAAAAAAACGTGCTGACAGGGAATTTGTCTATATTCGGCGGCGTATTAATCCGGCTCAGGCACAACAGATAATGGAGCTGGGTATTAAGGGCGTTCATGTTCA
>JALTKC010000161.1 GCA_027076245.1 Gammaproteobacteria bacterium | reverse complement strand
GATACAAATCTCTTAAATGCGGACGAATTAGGACTTCAAATTGTTTCTTTTTATTGTTTATTAACGATGTGACATTCATAAAGTTTATAACGCATCAGTGAAACAAAAGGTTCCATTAATGATATAAATTTTTATTTTTTTTAAGGGAAAAAGAAAAGAATGTGACAAAGTTCTCACATAACAAAAAAGAACTTTGTCCAGAATGATGTAGTGTTAGAAAATTAGTTATAAATACTAAATAGGGAAGTGTATTCTTTAAATATCATGCTTCTTCCGGCTCGGCTTCTTTTTGTTCACCGGAGCTGATTTCAGGTAACAGGATTGAACGCAGTTTGGCATCAATCTCTGCGGCAGTTTCTGGATTCTCTTTCAGATAAGCCCGCACCTTATCTTTACCCTGCCCTATCTTGTCACCATTATAGGCATACCAGGCACCGGATTTATCAATAATACCTTCTTTAACACCCAGGGTAATCAGTTCACCTTCATAGGAAATACCTTCACCATAGAGGATATCAAACTCTGTCTGTTTAAATGGCGGGGCGACCTTGTTTTTAACCACTTTAACACGGGTTTCGTTACCCAGAATTTCGTCACCTTTCTTAATGGCACCAATACGGCGAATATCCAGTCGGACAGAGGCATAGAATTTAAGAGCATTACCGCCGGTGGTGGTTTCAGGATTACCAAACATAACCCCGATTTTCATACGGATCTGGTTAATAAAAATGACCAGGGTATTGGAGCGCTTAATAACACCGGTTAATTTACGCAGAGCCTGGGACATCAGTCGGGCCTGCAGTCCCATGTGTGAATCACCCATATCACCGTCAATTTCAGCTTTGGGTGTTAAGGCCGCAACAGAGTCAACCACCAGCACATCAACCGCCCCGGAACGAACCAGCATATCGGTAATTTCCAAAGCCTGTTCACCAGTATCAGGCTGTGAAACCAGTAAGTCGTCAACATTCACCCCTAACTTTTCAGCATAGACCGGATCCAGGGCATGTTCTGCATCCACAAAGGCCGCTGTGCCGCCCATTTTCTGGGCTTCTGCAATGACCTGCAGGGTTAAGGTGGTTTTACCGGATGATTCAGGGCCGTAAATTTCAACTACCCGTCCTTTTGGTAATCCACCAATCCCCAGAGCAACATCCAGACCCAGAGAACCGGTGGAAATGGCATCCATATGAACTACTCCGGCATCTCCCATACGCATGACAGAACCTTTACCGAACTGGCGATCGATCTGGGAAATTGCGGCATCTAGTGCTTTTTTCTTGTTTTCATCCATTGTATTAATTTACCGTTTTTAACTGTTTTATGGGATTACTATTTATGGGATTACCAGGGTAACTATTTTGTAATATAGTGAAACATATTATTTCATAGAAACCACCTTGGGGCACGAGTATTTTATAAAAACTTTTATCTATCTTAGAGTATTTATGATATTTGTACAGTAATTATATGCAGGAATTTCTAGCTGGTCAAGGAATATTATTTAAAAGCTTTGGAAGAAACCAGTATATTGCTGATATCAGGACTGTATTAGTTTAAATAACTGCTCCAGGGCATAGTATGCCGACTGGTTTCTGACAGTATCCCTGTCACCCTGAAAGTGGCGGGTAGTGATACTGCCCTTTATATGACGGTCATCTCCTGCATACCAGGCCCAGCCGAAACAGACAGTGCCTACAGGTTTTTCTGCAGAACCACCGTCAGGACCGGCAATGCCGGTAATGGACAGAGCAAAATCCGCATCCGAATGGCTTAAGGCACCTTCTGCCATGGCTTTGGCTACCGGTTCACTGACTGCGCCCCACTGCTCCAAAAGACTGTGTTCCACACCCAGCATCTGTTCTTTGGCAGTGTTGCTATAGGTGACAAAACCACGTTCAAACCATTGGGAACTGCCTGCCTGATCGGTGATCAATTTGGCTACCAGGCCGCCAGTACAGGACTCCGCAGTGGTGATTTGTACTTTGTTTTGCAGACATAATGATGCTAATTGTGAGATGGAAAATTTAGTCATGTAAGCTTACCTGTTATTAATTTAGCCCTTTCTCCTCATCCTGGCCTTCTCCTCCAGGGAGAGGGAAGTGTATTAAAGAAAAGGAAGAAGTTACTTTCTGGTCAAAGTTTAAAATACTGACTATAATTAAATTATGCAAATATCCAGTGTCAATCTGTATCAAAGCCTTGCGCAGTATGGCGGCCCGTCTTCTCAACAGACCGCAGTAAATGCGCCTGCCCGTCCGGTTATTATTGAAGGACAGGTTCTGGATGACAGGAATCCTAAAAAAGATACTGCGCGGCCTGCAGAAGACAGGGCAGAAAAAAGTCGTTTTTCTTTAACGGAAAATGAACAGCAGAAAAGTAATCAGACGGTTGAACAAAGGACACTGGCAGAGTCAGCAACTCCTGTTGCCCAGAATCAGCCAACGGATTATTCTCTGATTAATCGTGATACGGGTTCACAAACTAATTATGCGGATAACAGCACATCTTTTCCTTATGCCAACCGCAGAAGCTACAACGGACTGTCCGGCAGTTCCCTGGTTATTCAGAGCTATGTTAGCAACTCGCCTTCAGCTTCTTTACAACAACCCTATAGTCCTGGTGGTGTGGACTATTATGTTTAGGCCACTTCCTGCATAGATAAGCCTACAATATATTTACCATTGTCTTCATCATAAACCACTCTTACGACCTTAGCTTTCGCTGATAAGGGCGTCACTGTCTGTATAACCGGGTGGACAATCACATCCAGCTCATCACCTTCGTTCAGTTTTTCATCGGTAATAAACTTTACGCCATTAGCACTGAGATTCTTACCATCCCCCTTAAACTTTTCTGGACTCCCCTGTCTGGAAAATTCAACATGGCAGTCCACAGACATACGATAAAAAGAACGCTTTTCGTCATAATTAATGGTCATGGTTATTTAGACTCGCTTCACTGGATTTAATTAGTGTGCATCCATTTATTGATGCACACTGGCGGTACATGGATGTGCCGCTCATTTTTAACGACGTTAAGTCGTTAAAAATGGAGCAAAAGAAAAATCACACTTTTTCTTTTGCGTTCCGGTAAATTGCCAGGAAGGCAATTTCCGGATGGACACAAATTAAAACAATAATAGCAGAAATTTATAAAAACCGAGATAAATAAAGAGAAAAATATAAATTTTTTATAAAATTCATTTAATCTTTATTTTCAGCAGGTCAAATCGTTTTTCCGAGGTGACATAATAGTTTTTGCTGTCCCTGGACAGACACATCGCTTCAGGCTGAAACATCGGTTTATACTTTAATGAATACTGGTACTGCCACGGTTCCTTAGGTGTCTTTCTGCTAAAACGATGGATCCGCCGATAAGTATTAATGGACATAATCTGCCCATCCGGGCTGATGTCCACAGCAGAAGGATTTGTTATGTACGGCAGCTCCGCCACTTTTACCGCCTGTAGCACCTGTTCCAGTTTTTCAGGTTTTAAGGGCAGTTCAAACATCAGAGTGGGTTTATGCCTTTTGGTCAGCAGGACGACTTTATTACGCTGCTCATCCACGGCAGCCGCTTCCACGTCATAGGAACGGCCATTTTCAAACTGAAACACAATAGTCCATGCCGGTGTCAGGGTCGGATGCGGCTGCTGACTGATTGACGGCTCCTCAACAAAAAAGAGCCGGTGTTCCCATAACACCCTGAAATTATCTCCCGTATCGGCAATCAGCAAATAATGCCTGCCCTGATATTCAAAGGCATCCATATCTTCCCAGTCGATACTTTCCACACCATCAATAAAATAGCTGTCCTGATCTTTGCCATGATTGTTAAGGGCATAAATAATGGGCATATGGCCGCTATCATTATGTGTCCAGAGAATTTTTTTATCCCGGGTTGAACAGGCCAGACCACTGGATTCGGTAATCACCTGGTTTTCAATAACAAAACGTTGCTGTTTAAGCGGATTTTTAATCACTATTGGAGATTTAGCATGGCTTATAGAATAAGAGATGAGACATACAATAGATAAAATAAACTGGCTGATTGTTTTCATGGTTTAAGTCCAGTTTTAAGCCCGTTTTCAAGCTTTGGAAAAATACTTAGAGTATTTTGATAAAGCTGTTCCAGAATCTGTTCAGTTGTTAGTGATTTATCATACAGGCTGACAAAGACCTGGGCAATTTCCGGAAGGTATTCCGGGCTGTTGCGTTGTCCATAATGAGACTCAGGACTCATATCCGGTGCATCGGTTTCCAGTACCCAGGCTTCCAGAGGCAGCCGACTGACCAGAGTACGCAGTTTTTTAGCCCGTGGATAAGTATAGGCACCGCCAAAACCCAGTTTAAAGCCCAGTTTCAGATATTCTAATGCCTGTTCATAACTGCCGCTGTAGGCATGAATAATACCGTTTATTAATGGGTGCTGTTTTAACAGGGCCAGCACATCCTGATGGGATTTCACCGCATGGATTAATACCGGTAAAGCGTATTGTTCAGCCAGATCCAGCTGAGCAGAAAAATAAAAAAGCTGCTGTTCCCTGCCCGTCTGATCATTTTTAGAGGCTTTCTGCTGACAGGCGTGGCCGGATCGACAGGCCTGACCGGATCGACAGGCGTGACCGGATCTATAGTCCAGGCCTATTTCACCGATGGCATACAGCTCACCTGACTGACAGTAATCTTCCAGTCTGTGCAGGTCATCCGGCTGATGCTGCTGCATAAAACAGGGATGCAGTCCCAGTGCCGGATAAAGCATACGTAGCTGCCTACAGAGCTCCAGCAGAATTAACCAGCCTTTGGCCTTAATACCGGGAACGATAATATTCTGCACAGACTGTTTTTTGCAGTTTTGCAGAATGGCAGAACGATCCTTGTCAAATTCTGCAAAATCCAGATGACAATGGGTATCAACCAGTCGGACCATGCTAGCAGCCGCTTAATTTGACAGCGAACCAAAGACCGATTTAAGAATATCGGTGGTACGGGCAGCGGGATTCTGGCGTATCAGAGCCTCCTGTTCGGCAATTTTACTGAACAGGCCATCCAGGGTTTTATCCGTCACATAGTCTTCCAAATTGGCGGCCTGACCAAGATACTGGTTTAAAAGACCAAAGGTGTCATATTGTTTCGCCATGGACAGCATAGACTGGTAATACTGGGTAACCTCATTAGAGGCCATGGATTGAGTCACATAAGGTTTAATTAACTGGCTAAGCTGTTCAGAAGTATGCTGCCTGAAATAGTCGGTCGCTGCAGTATCTCCTCCGGAAAGTATCGACTGGGCATCGCTCAAAGACATTTTTGATATCGCATCCACAAAGACATTAGTAACCTGGGGTACTGCCTGTTCAGCAGCCCGGTTCATACTGGTCACAAATTCATCCGCCATCTGATCCTGCCCGGCCATACGCAGGGCTTTTTCAATCTGCGTCAGCTGTTCAGGCATGGGAATACGCACACTCTGGTCATTTAAAAAACCGTTTTCCCGACCCAGCATATCAATGGCCTTTTTAACACCGACATCCAGTGCTTCTTTTAAGCCCTGGGCAATTTCGTCATTGGAAAGACTGGAGCTGACCGTTGATGCGGTATCTTTCCCTGTGGTGGATTTAAGAAACGAGTCCGCTTCTTTTGCCCAGTCCTGCCAGCCGGCCTGAGCCGATACTGAAAGCAAACCTGAAAAAGCCAATGCTGGTATTATAAGCTTTGAAATCGTTACGAGATGTTGAGTTTTATTCACTGTGATTCCTTTTTAATAAAATGACCAGACGGGATAGTCTATGGTTTTTTTCTGCAGTATAAGCTGATTCTGACGGGCATTTCGGCCTTTTTTAATCTGCGTTTCGTATAATAACGCCTGCTGTTCACCCGCTGCCAGTGCTGTCTGCAGTTCGAAGGTCTGGAAATCATGTTTTTTCATATCCAGGCTACTTTTTATTGCGGCATCCCCAGTCACCCGACGGCGGATTTCCACTTTAACCGGCTTAGCGGTAAAATTCTTAATCTTCTGTACATAGATACGGTGTTCATCCCAACCAGCGACTGTCGCATTATGATCGACTATCCTATGCCCGTCACCTACACGGCGATAGACTTTACCCTTGCGGTAATACATCCAGATATTATCACGCCAGTTTTTTAAATTCACCAACTGAAAATACACTTGTGGATTAACCCCGGTATTAAGCTCTGCCTTTTCACCAATAGCCACATAATCAAACTGCAGGCCGGCAATATAGCTCAGACTGCCCTCTTTATTATCCTGATAAATCTGAATAGTGCCCTGAGGCAGAGAGGCCTCCCCC
>JALTKC010000160.1 GCA_027076245.1 Gammaproteobacteria bacterium | reverse complement strand
GGATCTCTGCCAGCAGTTCTTCCATTAAAGGTGCAATACCATCACCATGAGAAGCGGAAACAGCATAGGGTTGTCCCAGTCCCAGAGCATAAAAATCAGCCTCAACCAGGTCTTCATTCATGCCTTCGGTTTTATTGACCAGCACGATAATTTCCTTACCCAGCTGACGCAGATGCTGGGCAATAGTCTGATCATGGCCGGTAATACCGCCACGGCCATCCACCAGAAACAGAATAATGTCAGCTTCCTGCATGGCCTGATAAACCTGGGACTGCATCAGGGTATCGATACCTTCATCTTCACCGCTGAGACCACCGGTATCAATAACAATATAAGGACGATCCCCTACCTTGCCGTCACCGTACTGACGATCCCGGGTAACGCCGGGCATATCCGCCACCAGAGCGTCCCGGGTTTTTGTCAGACGGTTAAAAAGAGTGGATTTGCCTACATTGGGGCGCCCGACCAGGGCGATTACCGGTTTCATGAATTGGTTGTTTACTCAAATATTGGATTAAGCGTTCAGCGTTCAGCGTTCAGCGTTCAGCGTTCAGCGTTCAGCGTTCAGCGTTCAGCGTTCAGCGTTCAGCGTTCAGCGTTCAGATGATTGTAAAAGGCGTATTGTTTCTGTTCAACAGATTAGTGTCTTTTTTAGTGACTTTATTTTATTCGTAAAGCAGTTAAGTCGCCACCATTGCCGTAGAAATAGATGGTGCCGGCATCTATCAGGGGCTGGACATGGAAGCCGTCGCTGTCTATTTTTTCCCGGCCTATCAGTTCGCCGTCCTGGGTGGAGAGGACGTGGATATAGCCTTCAAAATCGCCTACGACTACATAGTCATCAACCACTACTGGCGCCGTTACTTTACGGTAAGCCAGTTTGTCCTGTTTCCAGAGAAAATCACCGGTTACCCGGTCAACCGCCCAGAGATTACTGTCAGAATCAGTGACATAAATATGGCGCTCATCTGAAGTCATACCGGCATAGGAAGACATTTCCTTGGCCCAGAGGACTTCACCTTCCAGGGCATCAATGGCAACAATCTGTCCCTGGTAGGTTACGGCATACAATGCCCGACCTATCAGAATAAGGTTGGCATCGATATCCACCAGACGTTCCAGATCGGAGCGCCCTCGGGGAACAGACGCATTGGCCTCCCATAACAGCCGGCCATGTTTAACCCCTACTGCGGCTACTTTACCGCTGTCAAAACCGGTAAACACCAGCTCCCGGCCACCGATAATGGGGCTGCTGTTGCCCCTTAAGGTCAGTACAGGTACCCCTCGATCATACACCCATAACTGACCGCCATTATTAATATCCAGACCGTACAGTCGGCCATCACCGGTACGCACAACCAGGTACTGGTCCTGAATTAAGGGCGCTGATAACATAACGCTGCTGAGCTGTTTGCGCCATAGTTCACTGCCGTTTTCAGCATCCAGAACAATAACTTCTCCCCTGCTGTTGCCGACAACGACTATACCCTCGCCGGCACCGACACCGCCGGTGATTTCGGTTTCCAGTTCTACCTGCCATTTAACAGCCCCGTTTTCAAGGTTCAGAGCAGTGACCTGACCTTCCCGGTCAACAGTGTAAATATCATAATCGACAATGGCCGGTTTAAGGTTGAGCATGGCTTCATCCAGTCCGACACCGACGTTTTTACTCCACTGTTGAGCAACTTGAGCGGTTTCATTAATGTCCTGCAGTTCAGTAGGCGGAATGGAATTATCCTCTCCGCTAAAAATACCGCAGCCGTTTAACAGGACACTGGCCAGCAGTACAACAACAAAAGACAGCATCCGCTTCATTATGAATTTCCTAAATCATTACGTTTAATTTTAAGGATCTGGGCATTAGCCCCGATAGCGGCGTAAGCCTGTAGGGCCTGATCATAAGCCGCTCTGGCTTCATTAATACGGTTTAGAGCTACCAGAATATCGCCTTTTACCTCCAGATAATTGGGCTTAAAGCGGCCCTGCTCGACATCCAGCACTTTTAACGCCTGCTCATTTTTGCCCTGAGCCGACATTAAGGTGGCCAGTCGGATTCGGGCAATATGCTTAAGACTGTTACTATTACTTTTATCAATAACCCACTGGTATTTTGCTTCAGCTTCAGCCAGTTTACCTTCATCCACCCATTTTTTAGCTTCCAGCATGGCAGACAGGGCAGCATAGGGATAATCCGCGTATTCGTTTAATAAGGTATCCACCGGTTTGTCAATGGGCTGCTGAACATTGTTACTGACCTGCTGCAAAATATGATCGTATTCCATAGAGGCGGTCATGGCTTCAAGCTGTTTATTCTGTTTCCATTGCTGAATGCCGACAATGGAGCCCAGGCCGATAATCAGCAGGCCGATCACCATTTTATAATTTTCCTGCCACCACTTTTTTATGGCTTCTACCTGTTGTTCTTCTGTTTCGTATGTGTCCATTTATTGCTCCGTTAAAGCATTTTTGTAAACTTATTTTCGTTACAGATTATTTATTACAATCTGTTATTACAATCGGGTTTTTAATAGGTCAATCAGCTGTCCCTGAGACAGGCTTTCCTGCTGCGGTTTATCTTCAGCCTTATGACGCAGGTATTTGACCGTAATGAGCTGTTTGTCCAGTTCATCATCGCCCAGAATAAGGGCAATATCTGCCTGGCTTTTATCCGCCCGTTTCATCTGACTCTTAAAACTGCCGCCGCCACAAATATTAAAAATACGAATGTCCGGCAAGGCGTCACGCAGTTGTTCTGAAAGTGCCAGTCCGGCCGCCTGTGCCCGTTCGCCCATCATTAATAATACCGCATGAGGCTGCTTGACATACTTTTGCAGTTGTTCCTGCTGCACCAGCAGCACTAGACGCTCCAGCCCCATGGCAAACCCGACGGCAGGCGTTTCCCGTCCGCCGAGCTGTTTGACCAGCCCGTCATAACGGCCGCCGGCACAAACTGTACCCTGCGCACCCAGTTTGTCTGTTACCCATTCAAATACGGTACGGTTGTAATAATCCAGTCCGCGTACCAGACGGGTATTAATTTCATAAGCAATTCCAACACTGTCCAGATAGGCGCATAAGTCTGCAAAGTGCTGCCTGGATTCATCATCCAGATGTTCCATTAAACGTGGAGCCTGTTCAATCATCTCCTGCATGGCCGGATTTTTACTGTCCAGAATACGCAGTGGATTGGTTTGTAAACGACGTTGACTGTCTTCATCAAGCAGTTCACTATGCTGCTGAAGATAATCCACCAGTACGGAACGATACTGTTCCCGTGCCTGTGCGGTGCCCAGACTGTTTAACTGCAGTGTTACGGAGTCCTGCAGCCCGAGCATTTTCCAGAAACGGGCACTCATCATGATCAGTTCCGCGTCAATATCCGGAGTGGACAGGCCAAACACTTCAACACCCAGTTGGTGGAACTGACGA
Source organism: Gammaproteobacteria bacterium (assembly GCA_027076245.1). Taxonomy (GTDB): domain Bacteria; phylum Pseudomonadota; class Gammaproteobacteria; order GRL18; family GRL18; genus JANELJ01. Next base: position 2,904 of record JALTKC010000160.1, on the reverse strand, counting down.
TAACGGCCTTTTTGCGGACGCTCATGTCGAAACATGGGGCCTATATACCATAAACGTTGCTGCTGATTGACCAGCAGTCCATTCTGGATACCGGCCCGAACACAGACAGCGGTACCTTCGGGTCTGAGGGTAAGGCTGTCGCCATTACGATCCTCAAAGGTATACATTTCTTTTTCAACAATATCCGTAACTTCGCCTATGGAGCGTTTAAACAGGGCGGTTTTTTCTACAATAGGGAAACGGATTTCGTCGTAGTTGTAGCTTTTAAGCAGCTGACGCAGACGGGACTCTATAAATTGCCACGCCGGGGTTTCATCAGGCAGGATATCATTCATCCCGCGAATGGATTGTATCTTGTCGGCCAAAATAGTTCCTGAACACTTGCTATTAAGAAAATTGCTATTAAGAAAACTGCCTATTCTACACTAAAACGAGCAATATTTTTGTTATTTATATAGCGGGAATGATCATATTTTTTGCCGTGAATACTGACATCGACCACCCGGCCATTGCCTAAAAACAAATTATAAGGGGGCTGTCCCTTAAGATTAAGGGTTTGACCCGCACGTTTCAGTCCTGTGGCCAGCTTTTTACCCGTGGCATCTTTAATAACCACCCAGGAATCACCGTTAAACTGCAGATACAGATCCTGGCTGACAGGCACTGGTTCTGCCTGTACACTTTCGGACTGCTGTGCTGTACCGGTTTCAGAATTGACTGCAGCCGCCTGCTGGCCCCTGTCTGCCGTTGATGTTTTTGTTTCACTACTGACCACTGCAGCATTTTTCTGCCGATCCGCTTCATCGGTATCCGCCGTTGTATCAACTGCTGTTGCCGGTTCAGCCGTGAGCGACCCGGCTTTATCTGTCTGCTCTGCAGCCGTATCAGGCAGGGGCAGAATACTGTCCCTGTCCGGTTCCGGCAGGCTCAACTGTGATGGATCTTCATCCATAACCGTTTGTTCACTGGATTCTGCTATGGGAGTAAGAGAGGAGCCGCCTGTATCCTGGGGTTTACTCAGTTCTGTATTCAGTTCTTTATTAAAGTATTCACTGGAAACATATTGCCATAACTGCCAGCCGCCAAAGAGTAATAGTACAGCGATAGTAATTCCGATAACCGGTACAATAAAAGCCGGCTTTTCAGTATGCCCTTTTATATCCTTTCCCCGGGTTATTTTAAGTTCCGGATCACTGCAGTTGGAACGGTATTCGCGCTTATAATAGTCGACCAGGGGTTCCGGCTGAATATTTAAAAAACGCGCATAATTACGAATATAACCGCACACAAAGGCCGATACCGGCAAACTGCTCTGATCTTCACTTTCCAGTGCTATAATAATTTTTTCATCCAGTCTTAATTCTCTGGCTACTTCAGTCGTTGACAGGTTCTGTGCATTCCTGGCCGCCTTTAACTGAAAGCCGTACCCCTCTTCCCTATTGGCAATAATATCTTTAATTTCTTGTTTTTCTTCTTGTTTTTCCAAAATTAATAGTCCTGCTTGCCCTGATAGAACCATTGAGTTTCTTTACTATCAGGGAATTTACTTTTGAGTTGAATTTCATAACTTGCCAGCAAATCATGGTCAGGTTCTGACATGCTGTTTAAAATATTGATACCTAACCAGAGACTGTCTGCCGTCTGTACAGCCAGCTCGTCAAAACGTTTAAAGTAATTCCAGGCATATTGATACTCCCCTTTTTTATAATAAATTTTAGCCATACCAAGATAGGAACCCGACAGGTTTTTATTCAGCTCCAGAGATTTACGATAAAGCTTTTCAGCCAGTTCTACCTGATCATTTTTAAACGCACAGGATGCCGCACTTTGATAGGCTCCGGCACGTTTTACATAGAGCGGATTATTAAGGACTTTTTTAAATTTCTGCTGCGCCTGTTCATATTTACCCTGGTCACATAAAAATATAGCGTAGTTATTTAAAATAGTGGAATCATTCGGTGCCAGGGATACGGATTTTTCAAACTGCTCATACGCCAGGTTCGGGCGTTCCAGACGGCTGTATAATACCCCCAGGAAATTATGGGCCAGAGCATAGTCTGGATCCTGAGAAATGGCTTTATTAAGTTTCAGCAGTGCCCGGTCATAACGCCCATTGCCAATATAGCCAGCCCCCAGCTGGGTATTAATGGCTGCCGCAGAGGTATTGGTACTGGCACCTGTTGTGTACTGATTACTTAAACCGGCATTTTCCGCCGATTTATCCGGATTACTCTGACAGCCATTTAAAACCAGCAATGAAACAAAAATCATCCAGTATTTTTTCATTATTAAACTTTCCCCTGTTTTTTTATTAAGAATGACCTTTTGTACGACGACTTTTATCTTTTACCTTGCCTGCCAGTTGTCCACAGGCCGCATCGATATCTTCTCCCCGCGTTTTTCTGATCATGGTGACATAACCGGCTTTATGCAATATATCCCTGAACTGCTTAATAACCTCCATTCTGGAACTAGTATAATCGCTTTCCGGAAAAGGGTTAAAGGGTATCAGGTTAATTTTACACGGTAATTTGCGCAGTAAACGCACCAGTTCATGAGCGTTCCGGGTACTGTCGTTGATCCCCGCTAACATAACATATTCAATGGTAAACTGCTTCTTTTTGGTATCTCCGGAAAAATAGTAACGACAGGCATCCAGCAGTTCTTTAATCGGGTATTTTTTATTTAAGGGAACTATCTTTTCCCTGATGGCATCGTTAGGTGCGTGCAACGATAAAGCCAGGCTGACATCACATTCTTCACGCAGCCGTTTAAGCGCCGGAATGACTCCGGCAGTACTGATGGTGACCCGACGTTTGGACAGACCATAAGCATTATCATCCACCATCAGATGTACCGCCTGCACCACATTATCAAAGTTTAACAGCGGTTCACCCATACCCC
>JALTKC010000159.1 GCA_027076245.1 Gammaproteobacteria bacterium | reverse complement strand
GTGTATCAATGGTATACAAACCCAGTCTGCACAAACCTATAACCTGCTTGACCAACTAGATGAACTGCAACAACTGAATGTGGATATACTGCGCCTTAGTCCCCAGTCTAAACACATGGAAAGGATTATCCATATTTTCCGGCAGGTGATGGATAAACAGCTCAGCACTGAACAGGCCAATCAGCATCTTCAACCTTTAATGCCTTATGGCAGCTGCAATGGCTACTGGTATGGAGAAGCCGGTATTAAGGCGGTGGCAGTTTAGGGACAATATTAAAGCCATCCTATACTGTCATAATAATTTACACTTTCATTAAGTCACCTAAAGCCCTTCAAACAGGCGTTTCAGGAAATTACAATGTAATTAACGAATTCATTGAGGTTTAAGCTATGGCCAAAACTTCCTGAAAACCAAAAAATGTCAGCTTAATTTACAGTTTCTGTCAAAAGCCCCTCTAAAAACATAAAACCTTCCTTTTCCATCTGTCTAACTCTTTGAAAAAACATGCAAAATAAACATTGGCTTATTTTATGCTTCGTTTGGGTGAACAGCTTTATGCGAGCGGGACAGCATACTAAGCATCTTTATGCCTCACAGGGAGATAAAATAAAATGAATAAGCTTAATGCGCTGCTTGCGAGTGCAGCCTTCTTTTTTACGGCCAGTGCCACGGCTGCACCTGTCGATATTGATACCATGTTTGTGGATAACGCAGCAGCAACGCTTACTGTCGGTTCTACTTTTGGCTCTCTGGGGCCTTATACTGCCAGCACCGGCATTACCCCTCCTGCTGAAATTACCATGGGCAGTTTTCAAAGCTCCATCCTGAATGTAAGCTCTTCTGATTTTTCACTCAATATTTATTCCACTGATAACTATGGGGCATCTGCACCATCAGGTTATGTGGATGGCACAGCTATTAATGTCGACTTTTCCAGCTTAAGGGGTGAACTCTCATACAATAGCAACGTATATGACTTTGAATTATGGCCGCTGACTACGACGCTGGATTACGGTACCTATACCCCCGGTGACAGCACATTTAATATCGGCTGGACGGATAGCCTGACAATAGATCTGACATCTTATTTTTCTACAACAGCCTCACTGGATGTGAATTTACAGGGTTATTTAACCACTGTGCCTGTTCCTGCTGCATTATGGTTATTTGGCTCCGGCCTGATCGCCCTGGTTGGAGTGTCTCGCCGAAAAAACTATAGCCTGTCATAAAATAGGCAGTGATCCAATGATATTAAAGGCCTCATCCGGGGCCTTTTTTTTGCCTGAAAGATGGATAACCTGGTTTAAAAGCGCTCTGCCAGATGGCTCGCCTTATGACTCATTATGCTTAATAACTTCCACTGCTCCATATCCACTGAATCCAGAAAATTTTTCACATATAAACCCAGCTCCGTATCCCCGATCAGTTGCAGATGCCGAT
>JALTKC010000158.1 GCA_027076245.1 Gammaproteobacteria bacterium | reverse complement strand
ATGATCATAAATTCATTTATCAAATCTTCTTACGATATCAGCGCCCTGCAGGCGGTACAGCTACTAAGCCATGAACCTGGCACTGTCATTGTGGATGTTCGTGAAGACAAGGAATACCAGTCCGGTCATATCCCGGATTCCATTCATATTCCGCTCAGTGCCCTTAATGGACGGGTGGATGAATTAAACAAATACAAAGACAAACACATTATTCTGAGCTGCCGCTCCGGGAGCCGTTCAGGCCGTGCCTGCAGTATTCTTAAAAAACATGGTTTTGAAAACGTTCATAATCTGAGCGGCGGCGTAATGGCCTGGGAAAAAGAAAATTTGCCCATGAAAAAAGGTTAAGTCATGTCCAAACAACAAGCAGAAATTACCATTTATCTGACTCAATACTGTCCTTATTGTGTTCGGGCCAGAGGCCTGCTCAATGCCAAGGAAGTCAGTTATAACGAAATTGACGTTGGTGCGCAGCCCGAACTGCGCGAAGAAATGATCCAGAAAAGCAATGGTGTGACATCCGTACCGCAGATATTTATCGGCGACACTCACGTCGGCGGTTGTGACGATATGTTTGCCCTGGAATCTGCCGGCAAACTGGATGCGCTGCTTTTTCCGGAATAGAGGTATATTTGTATACAGCCACATAAAACTTTAAAACTGAATAAACGTTCCCATTTATAAGTAATAAACATTATTTTTAAATTCTATAAATGGAGAAAAGCGCATGACAGATAGCGTACATATCGTTTGTCCTCATTGTGATGCGGTCAATCGCATTCCTGTTGCCAAACTGGCGGCCGGGGCAAAATGCGGCAAGTGTCATCAGATATTATTGCCCGGTAAACCGGTCGAATTAAACGCCGCCCGCTTTAACAAACATATTCAGAAAAATGATTTACCGGTACTGGTGGATTTCTGGGCACCCTGGTGCGGTCCCTGCAAAATGATGGCCCCGGTATTTGAACAGACCGCCCGCTATTTTCAGCATAAACTGGAACTGGTTAAAGTCAATACAGAGCAGGAACAGGCTCTGGCGGCTCAATATGGTATTCGGAGCATTCCAACCATTGCCCTGTTTCACCATGGCCGCGAAATTGCCCGACAGGCCGGCGCCATGGATCAAAACAGCCTGGTTCAATGGGTACAAAGTCACTTGTAATTTGCACCCAATGGCAACCAAAATCGTTAACACTTAACACTTAACACTTAACACTTAACACTTAACACTTAACACTTAACACTTAACACTTAACACTTAACACTTAACACTAACCTTAGGGAAATCACAATTAATGGCAAACGAACAAGCAAATTCAAATGGTGAAGATCAGGCTCAACAGCAGTTTATAATTCAGAAAATCTTCTGCAAGGATATTTCTTTTGAAACTCCGAACTCACCGCAGATATTTACTGAAAAGTGGGAGCCAGAACTGAAAGTCGATTTACATACTGCCGTCAATCCTCTGGCCGATAATGTTTTTGAAGTCGTTCTAACCGTCACTGCTACTGTTAAAACCGGAGACAAAACCGCATTTCTGGCAGAAGTACAGCAGGCCGGTATTTTTAATGTTTCCGGTTTTGAAAAAGAACAGATGGATCACATGCTGGGCAGTTATTGCCCAAACCTGCTGTTCCCCTATGTTCGTGAAGTGATTTCCGAACTGGTTAATAAAGGTGGCTTCCCACAGCTTATTCTGCAGCCGGTTAATTTTGATGCCGTCTATGCCCAGCATCTGCAGCAGCGTCAGGCGCAGGAAAATTCTGATGAGTCCGGTGCTGATGCCGTTCATTAATTCTGTAATGGCATAGAGATAACTGCGTGACCACAAATAACACCATCAGTATTCTTGGTGCCGGTTCCTGGGGAACTGCACTGGCAATTCTGCTGGCAAAAAACGGTCATAAAGTTCTGCTCTGGGGCAGAAACAAACAGAAAATGCTGGCCATGCAGGAGGCGGGTGAAAACCCGTTTTTTCTGCCCGACATCGCTTTCCCTCCAGGTCTGCAGGTGACCAGCGATCTGCAGCAGGCCGTCACCCAGAGCCATGATCTGCTGCTGGTCATTCCCAGCCATGCCTTTCGTGATACCCTGAATAAAATTCAGGCCATTAAACCGGATATTCAGAATATCTCCTGGGCCACCAAAGGTCTGGAAGCTGAAACCAGCCAGTTACTGCATCAGGTGGTCGCGGAGGTACTGGGTAATATACCCAATCAGGCCGTTATCTCAGGGCCGACTTTTGCAAAAGAAGTGGCCATAGGCCTGCCGACTGCCGTTACCATTGCGGCCAATAATCCCGATTATTCAAAACATCTGGCCGCATTACTCTGCAACGAAACCTTCCGACCGTATTTAAGTGATGATATAACCGGGCTGGAAATCGGTGGCGCGGTTAAAAATGTTATGGCCATTGCCGCCGGTATTGCCGACGGTCTGGGCTTTGGAGCCAATACCCGTTCGGCGCTGATCACCCGGGCATTAAATGAAATAGGCCGCCTGTCTGGCCGACTGGGCGGCCAGCAAAAAACCCTGATGGGACTTTCCGGTCTGGGTGATTTGCTGTTGACCTGTACTGATGATCAGTCGAGAAACCGGCGCATGGGACTGGCTATTGGTAAAGGTCAGAGCATGGAGCAGGCTTATGAAGCAATACAGCAGGTGGTTGAAGGCGTGCAGACCGCGAAACTGGTATATGCACTGGCTAATCAGCTTGAAGTGGAAATGCCGATTGTCGAACAGGTTTACAAAGTCCTTTATCAGAACCTGCCGCCCAGAGAGGCTGTGCATAACTTATTGAGCAGAGATTACAAAGCGGAATAGGCCGACCTGTGAACCACAATCCCATAGGTATTTTTGATTCCGGTCTGGGCGGGCTGTCCGTTTTACAGCAGGTCTGCAAAATACTTCCTGATGAAACCATTCTCTATGTGGCGGACAGTGCCCATGCTCCTTATGGCTGTAAGGACGAACGCTTTGTTGAACAGCGCTCCCGGTACATTACCGAAAAGCTGCTGGAACAGGGAGCCCGGGTTATTGTCATTGCCTGTAATACCGCCACCGCATCCATTATTGATCAGTTTCGTCAGGATTATGGTATTCCCTTTGTGGGTGTGGAGCCGGGTATAAAACCGGCAGTGCAGCTTACCCAAAATGCCAGAGTCGGGGTGCTGGCCACTACCGCAACAATTGCCAGTGAACGTTATCAGCAGCTTATACAGCGTTATGCTCAGTCCATAAAACTTTATAGTCAGGCCTGTCCGGGACTGGCCGATAAAGTGGAACAGGGTGCGGTCGCCGAAGCGGATACCAGAGCATTACTAAGTCAGTATCTGCAGCCTTTATTGCAACAGGATATTGATACCCTGGTACTGGGCTGTACCCATTATTCCTTTTTAACTAATACCATCAGAGCAATGGTGGATACCGATATCACTCTGGTGGATACCAGCCGTGCAGTAGCGGATCAGCTCAGCAGAATTATCGGCCAGGATGAAAATAAAACAATAAGCCGTTCATCGGCAGTCCATTACTTTACCACGGGTTCAGTTTCGGCTACCCGACAGGCCATCAAAACTCTGCTGGAGCTTGATGCCCATGTTAAGCCTTTTTAAATCCATAAGCAGGAAATAACCAATGTTCCATATTGCCTTATTTGAACCCAGAATTGCCCCCAATACCGGCAATATTATCCGTTTAAGTGCTAATAACGGCTGTGCATTACATCTAATTGAACCGCTGGGCTTTGATTTTGAGGAAAAAAAATTGCGCCGTGCCGGCCTGGATTATCATGACCTGGCCCATGTGACCCGCTATCCGGATTATGAACACTTTACCGAGGCCATGCAGGGCCGGCGTATTTTGGCCTGTACCACTAAAGGCACCCGTGATTATACCCAGATCAGCTATCAGGAGGGTGACGTACTCTTATTTGGTTCTGAAACTCACGGTCTCTCCGATCCGGTTATGCAGAGCATTGAACCGGAAAACCGCATTCGTATCCCCATGAAATCAGACAATAGAAGTCTCAATCTGTCTAACGCCGTTGCTATTATCAGTTACGAGGCATGGCGCCAGACGGGATTTAAAGGCGGAGAATAAAAGCATAAGTAAAACCTCAGCTCTGTTTTGAGGTCGATACAGTCTCATAAACTGCCGCACTGATCACCAGTAAACCACCGGCCACGGTTTTCCAGTCGGGCATTTCTGCCAGAAAAACCGCCGCAAAGGCCGTACCGTAAACCACCTGCATACAGCCAATCAGACTGGCCGTTTTAGCTTTCAGATGCAGTAAACTATTGGCAAACAGGGTATGCGGTAAAGCGGTAAAAAATATCCCCAGAACCATTAACTGCAGCCACTGCCATTGGGTAACCTGCGGGATCACCTCAGCAGCAAAAGGCAGCAGCAGAGCCATAACCACCAGGTTCTGATAAAACAGGGCATGACGGGCCGATGTGGCTTTAAAATAACGGCCCTGCAAAATATTGCGCAGGGCAAATAATAAAGCCGAAAGTACGCCCCAGAATACCCCCTGTGTGGTTTGATTGCTAATACTGAACTCGGGTACTAACAGGCTGATACCAAACAGTACAATCAGGGCGGAAATAATGTCCCTGATATGGGGTCTTTCACCATGAAAAAAAGGTTCCAGAAAAACGGTGATCACCGGAAATGTATAGAGGGAAATCATACCCACTGCAATAGATGAAACCTGCATAGCATGAAAATAAGTCACCCAGTGGGTACAGAGAAAAAAGCCCAGCACCAGTACAATTAAATAGTCCCGCCGGCGTTTCAGATACAGGTTTTCCCGTCGCCAGAAAATATACAGGGCAATGGCCAGTGCCGCAAAAATACTGCGCAGCAGGGTAATTTCAACGGCACTGAGGCTGATCAGCTTGGCAAATAAAGCGGTCAGGCCAAAAATTAAAACCGCAGCATGAACCGAAAGCAGACCTTCCTTATGATTCTGTATCTGCTCTGACATTATAAGTTTACAGCCGGATCCAGCAGTTCAATCCAGTGTTTAACAAGTTTCTGAGATTTTGTGTTCAGGTGTAGCTGACAACCTACGTTAGCCGTTACAATAATGTCAGGCTGTTCGCTGTTAAGCGCCTGCAATTTATTGTTGAGTAACTGCTGACTGAGTTCCGGCTGCAGAATGGAATAGGTGCCGGCAGAGCCGCAGCATAAATGGCTGTCCGGTACTTCGGTCAGTTCAAAGCCAAGCTGCTGCAAAATGCTTTCGACCTGACCATTAAGCTGCTGCCCATGCTGCAGGGTACAGGGAGAATGAAAGGCCACTCGACTGCCGGCTTTAATATCAAGCACCGACAGATCTTCTGCTGCCAGTACTTCAGATATATCGCGGCACAGCTCTGACACGGTCCGGGCTTTTGATGCATATTGCGGATCATCTGCCAGCAGGTGGCCATAATCCTTAACCTGAACCCCGCAGCCGCTGGCGGTAATAATAATGGCTTCGGCACCGTTTTCAATATGCGGCCACCAGACATCAATATTGCTTTTAATAAACGCTCTGGCTTCAGCACTGGCGGCCAGATGCTGGCTGACGGCTCCGCAGCAGCCCTGACCGGCAGGGCTGATCAGACTGATCCCCAGTTGGTCCAGTACCCGGCTGACGGCTTCATTGGTATTCGGTGTAGTAACGGACTGAGCACAGCCTTCCAGGATCAGCATCTTGCGTGCATGTTGCTTAACAGCACGCTGAGTCGGCGTCTGTTTAAGCGGCAGCTTGTTTTTTAAAGCCTCAGGCAGCAGCGGTTTTACTAACTGTGCCATATTAAGTAAAGCAGAAAAACGTTTGGGGTAAGGCAATAGTTTGCGCAGTACCAGTCGCTGTAATTTCTGCCCGGCAGGGCGGTCAACCTTTTGTTCCACCAGCTCACGGCCAATATCCACCAGCTGGCCGTACTGCACGCCGGAGGGACAGGTGGTTTCACAGGCACGGCAGGTCAGGCAGCGATCCAGATGCTGCTGAGTAACACGGGTAACCGGCTGGCCTTCCAGAAGCTGTTTAATCAGATAAATCCGCCCGCGCGGGCCGTCCAGTTCATCCCCCAGCAACTGATAAGTTGGGCAGGTGGCGGTACAGAAGCCGCAGTGAACACAGGCACGCAGAATATTTTCTGCCTCACGTCCGGCCTTAGTGGCAAGAAATTGTTCAGTAATGGATGTCTGCATTACAGCTCCCGGTACATACGGCCAGGGTTAAAAATACCCAGGGGATCAAAAGCCTGTTTTAAACGACGATGTATCGCCAGTAGAGATTCCGGCAGGGGGTGAAAAACTCCGGCATCTGTAGCCCCTTTAAACAGTGTCACATGACCGCC
>JALTKC010000157.1 GCA_027076245.1 Gammaproteobacteria bacterium | reverse complement strand
GATGATAAATGCTGTTGCGCTTAATGTGCCGCCTCAATTAGTCAATACGTTATCCGTTATGCCTCAGGTTGCGCGTATTGATTATGATTCGGTTATCACCCTGGCGACCACGGCGACAGCCCCTCCCGGCCCGGCTCAGTGGAATCATGATTTAATAAAAGTCAGTGATGTATGGAATGAAGGCTTTACTGGAGAAGGTCTGGTTATTGCCTCGATGGATACGGGTGTGGATGGTGCTCACCCGGATCTGGCGGCTTCCTGGAGAGGCGGTACAAATAGCTGGTATGATCCGTTCCTGTTTACGACCCAACCTTATGATTCAGTTGAGTCTCATGGCACCAGTGTTATGGGGGTTATGGTGGGAGGGAATGCATCCGGTACACAGATAGGCGTGGCGCCCGGAGCCAAGTGGATATCAGTTAAAATATTTAAAGATAATTTGAGTACTACATTGAGTGCAATTCATGATGGTTTTCAGTGGCTACTTGACCCGGATGGTGATCCCTTAACAGATGATGCGCCGGATATTGTGAATGCTTCATGGGGCCTGGTTGCGGCAGGGTGTAATACTGAATTTCAGGCAGATATAGATAGTTTAAAACAGGCTGGAATCGAGGTTGTGTTTGCTGCAGGTAATGATGGCCCGGCTGATGCATCAATACTCAGTCCTGCAGATTACTCTGAGGTTATTTCAGTTGGTGCGGTAGATTCAAGTATGACCGTTGCCAGTACCAGTGCTCGTGGGCCATCTTCATGTTCGACCGGGTTCTTCCCGAATCTTGTGGCACCGGGTGTTAGCGTCTATAGTACTATTAGGTCGCAGGGCTTTGGTCTGGTTCTTAATCCCTATACCTCTGTTAGTGGTACCTCATTTGCTGCTCCACATGTCTCTGCTGTTATAGCCTTACTTAAGGGCGCAGTGCCTACAGCAAGCTATACTGACATACGATCTGTATTATATAGTACGGCTGTAGATCTGGGAGTGCCCGGTACAGATAATGTAAATGGCTATGGCCTTATCAATGCTCATGCTGCATTGTTGAGATTACGTTGCCCCGCAGGCACAACTGATGTTGATGGTGACGGCTGGTATGATGAATGTGATAACTGTATCCTTATCAGTAATAAGCATCAAACAGATGCAGATGGTGATGGCTATGGTAATGCCTGTGATGCAGACCTGAATAATGACGGGTTTGTTGGCAGCTTTGATTTAGGTGCTTTTCAGGGGTACTTCGCATCAGGTGACCTGTTAATTGACTTTGATGAAAATGGTAGAATTGGTAGTGCTGATATTGGTCGATTTACTGGCTTGTTTTTTAAAGCTCCCGGGCCATCTGCGTTTGCTCCATAATTTTCAAATGGAATGATATATGAAATATTTTTTATCCAGCTTTTTTCTGTATTTAAATATATATGCGGTTGTTGCAGCGCCAACAATTAATG
>JALTKC010000156.1 GCA_027076245.1 Gammaproteobacteria bacterium | reverse complement strand
ATAAAATACAGTCATTAGCTCGCGCCGATAACAAATCCCAACTCCCTATTTTTATAGTAGGCATGCCCCGCTCAGGCACCAGCCTGGCTGAACAGGTTCTGGCCAGCCACCCGGATGTATATGGAGCCGGCGAACTGGAAGATATTTACCACATTGTGCAGAAAATAAGCAGCAAGCTAAAGCCTGCCAATCATTACCCCCAGTGCCTGGACAGCCTGACCTCAGAATATGCCAGCCAAATTGCGGATCAACATATTCAACACTTACAAAGCCTGGCCCCTGAGGCAAAGTTTGTTGTTGATAAAATGCCCCATAACTTTTTAACCCTTGGGATCATTAATCTATTATTCCCCAGGGCAAGCGTCATCCAGTGCAAGCGAAGCTCTATTGATACCTGCCTGTCTATTTATTTTCAGCATTTCAACCAACACCATTCCTATTCCAACAGTCTGGAAATGCTGGGCCGCTATTATAACCTTTATGCGGATATGATGGAGCACTGGAAAAACACTCTGGACATCAATATTATTGAACTGGAATATGAAGAGATGATTGCGAATCCCGAGGAAGAAATGCGCAAGCTGCTGGAAAATTGCGGTATTGGCTGGGATCCAGCCTGCCTGAAATTCTATGAAAACAAGCGCACCGTAATGACCCCCAGCTATGATCAGGTTCGTCGTCCTATCTATAAAAGCTCCGTCGCCAAGTGGAAAAAATATGAAACTCACTTACAGGAGCTTATCGATCACCTGGGCGACAGAGCCTATTAAAACTCTGGATTCCGGCTCAAAATCACACCGGGACATTTTTTTGAACAATAACATTGTCGGTATAAAACATTGGTTAATCAGATTAAGCCCAAAGAGCAAAAAGTATTACAGCAGGCACAGCAGCTTCTTTCTCAAAATAATGCACAGGCCGCCAAAGATACATTGCTCAAATACACAGCAAAAAACAAGGCCAGCTTACCTACACGCTATTTGCTTGCTTTAAGCCATGCCATTCTGGGCGAGCTTCAACAGGCCCTGCCCCTGGCTGAACCCCTGGTGAAAACTGAAGCCAATAATATTGAATATTTAAAACTACTGGGCGGCATATATCATGGCCTGCAAAACTATGACAGTGCTATCAGCATTTTCAAACGGGCTTTAAAAATAAATGAACGGGATTTCCAAACCCTGTCTAACCTGGCAAGCTCCCTGAAAGAAGCCCACCAGCTTGATGAAGCCGAGGACTATTTTAAGCAGTCGCTTTCCATCCAGCCCGGCCAACCTGACGCCTTAACCAATTACGGCCTTTTACTTCAGACAAACGCCAATCTGGATGAAGCCATAAAACTACATAAAAAAGCCCTGCAACTGACACCAGAACATCCTAATGCCTTATACAACCTGGCTTATGCACTCAATGAAAAAGGCGAGCATAGCAGCTCACTACAGGTTTATAACCAGG
>JALTKC010000155.1 GCA_027076245.1 Gammaproteobacteria bacterium | reverse complement strand
ATACGGCAGATATGGCGGTAGCACCGGTAACTGCCAGTACAGCAATATCGGTTAACTGAGTTAAATCTATCCCGCTGTCCGTTTTTGCCTTTATGATGGCCAGTACCGCCTGCGGACTGACCATCTGTGGCTTTAACAGAAACATCAGTCCCCAGGCCAACACGGTTGTTAAGCCAATACTCCAGACAATATAACCTGAAACTTTCTGAAACAGAGTGCGTTTAAATATAAATTGCTGTTGTGCCTGAGAGAGCATAAAATTATCCGCCTGGACTTTTTATTAAACCTGATGACCCCATATTATAGCGCAAAGATTCGCAACTCCATAAAGTCATCAACTAAACTTTAAATTCTGAATATGCCGCAAAAAGACTATTATAAAATTCTGGGTGTCAGCCGTAACAGTTCCGATGCTGAAATAAAGAAACAATATCGGCGTCTGGCGCGTAAATACCATCCTGATGTCAGCAAGGAAGCCAATGCCGAAACCCGTTTTAAGGAAATCAGTGAAGCCTACGATGTATTAAAAGACAAGAAAAAACGGGCCAATTATGACCGTTTTGGCTCCCCCGACGGCAATCCCTTTGGCGGTGGTGGCTTTACCCCGCCACCCGGCGGCGCTGGTGGCGGCTGGAAAGGCAACTTCGGCGGTTTTAACCAGGGCAGCTTCAGTGATATTTTTGACAATATGTTTAAAGGGGCGCGAGGCGGCCAGTTTCATGATGATCCGTTTTCCGGTCATAAACAGCACAGACAGAGCCATCAGCACCAACAAAGCCATGCTCAAAGCCGCGGCAAAGACAATAATGTTGTGATCCATGTTGATCTGGAAGATGCCTTTCACGGAGCCAACCGCACCATTAACCTGCGGGTGCCCGGTGAAAGCGGCACTAAAAAGCTGAAAATAAAAATACCCAAAGGTATTAAGGAAGGTCAGAAAATTCGCCTCGGTGGTCAGGGCGGTAAAGGACAGCGCCGCAATGGTGACCTGTTGCTGGAAGTTAAATTTAATAAACATAAATATTTTACCGTGGACGGCAAGGATATTAATTTAACCCTGCCTATTACCCCCTGGGAAGCGGCACTGGGTGCCAAAGTATCTATCCCTACTCTGGGCGGCAAAGTGGATATGACACTCCCTCCTAATACCCAGAGCGGGAAAAAACTGCGCTTAAAAGGACGTGGTCTGCCCGGTAAAGAACCGGGGGATCAATATGTACAGTTACAGATCATGACACCGCAGGCCGATACTAATGAGCTAAAAAAACTGTATAAAAAAATGGCACAAATCAGTGATTTTAATCCTCGAAAGCAGTTTGATTAGGGAACTTTTGAGGGGAGGAAGTGGTCTTAGAGTTGTACCCCATGTGTCAGTGTTAAGTGTTAAGTGTTAAGTGTTAAGTGTTAAGTGTTAAGTGTTAAGTGTTAAGTGTTAAGTGTTAAGTGTTAAGTG
>JALTKC010000154.1 GCA_027076245.1 Gammaproteobacteria bacterium | reverse complement strand
AGACCAGGCTAAACGATAGCAAGAATATCAGGCATCATTTCCCCGACTGAATTTACTTTTGGAGAAAAATACAAATAAACAGGGGACCACAAATAAGGTCAGGAATGTAGCACTGATCAGACCGCCTTCAATCACACTGGCCAGCGGTTTCTGAATCTCCGCCCCCACACCAGTGGACATTAACACCGGTATAAGACCCAGTGCCGAGGTTAAGGCGGTCATTAAGACCGGACGCAGCCTGGAAACAGCCCCTTCATAGACAGCATCCTGCATTAACTGCCCGGCTTCAATCCGTTGATTAATGCTTTCCACCATAACCACACCGTTCAGCACAGCCACCCCGAACAAAGTAATAAAACCGACTGAACTGGGTACAGAGAGATACTGCCCTGTCAGATACAGAGCAAAAATGCCCCCTATCAGGGCTAGAGGTACATTCACCATAATCAGCAAAGCCTGACCAATGGAATTGAAGGCAAAATACAATAGCAATGCAATCAGTGCAATCGATATAGGCACCACAATCATCAGGCGTTTCTGGGCCCGCTGCTGGTTTTCATACTGACCACCAATATCGACACTATAGCCGACCGGCAGTTCCACATTGTCAGCAATGGCCTGTTTAATGTCACTGACCACGCCTCCCATGTCTCGCCCCTGAACATTGGCCTGAATCACCACCCGGCGCTGTACATCGTCACGTCTGATTTGTGGAGGCCCGGACTCAATCTCCACTTTTGCTACATCAGCCACCCGTACCCAGGCACCATTAGCCGCCTGCATTCTGAGCTCCCGAATAGCCTGTGCTGAATTACGGTATTGCTCCTTCAGACGGATATAAATATCATAGCGTTCATTACCCTGAATGACCTGTCCGGCAGTGGCACCTCCTACTCCCTGCTCTACCAGATTCATAACCTGAGAAATGGAAATACCGAAACGTGACAGCGCGGCCCGATTAGGACGGATCACCAATTGAGCTTCACCGGCTATCTGCTCCATGGCAACATCAACAGCACCATCCACTTTTTTAACCTGCTCCTCAATCTCCTTGCCTTTTTCTGCCAGCACAGAAAGCTCCTTACCAAAGAGCTTAATAGCCAGTTGCGCTTTAACACCGGACAATAATTCATCCACCCTGGTTGCAATGGGCTGAGAAAAATTAAATAACAGACCCGGATGGACTTCCAGCTTACGCTCCATCAAATTCTGCAGTTCCTGGCGGTTACTGGCAGACGTCCATTCACTTACCGGTTTTAAGCCTATGTAAATTTCAATATTATTAACTGGTTCGGGATCACCGCCGATTTCAGCCCGGCCGATACGACTCAGTGTATAGGTCACTTCAGGAAAACTCATCAGTTCCTTTTCGAGTTTTTGGGCAACAGCAATGGACGTTTCCATACTGGCAGAAGGTGCCAGCGTCGTACGCAGATTGATGGTTCCCTCCTCAAGTTCAGGGACAAATTCTGTTCCTATCTGCGGTACCGTTGAGGCCGCAAATACAAACAGTGCCACGGATGCAATAACAATAACCGAAGGCCGTTTAAGTGCCATTTTAAGCAGTTTTTTATACAGGTATTCCAGGGGCACCAGTACCGGACTATTAACCTGACGGACACCTTTTTTAAACAGAAAGGTCGCCAATGCCGGTACTACCAGCAAAGCCACAATAACGGCTGCCAGAATAGCCAGCATAATACTGATAGCCATGGGTTGAAACAGTTTAGCCTCAACACCTTCAAAAGAGAAAATAGGTGAAAAGACCACCAGAATAATCATGGCCGCAAAAAATACCGGCCGTGCAACCTCTTTGCCGGCCTCCTTAATTCTAAGTGCAATACCATGTTCATCATGCTGAGCATCAAAAGGATCAGGATCATTCAAGGCCACCTTTTCCGCCACTTCTTTTTCATGGATCCGGTCCGGGTGACTCAGGTGTTTAAAGATATTCTCCACCATAACCACGGAACCATCCACCAGCATACCAATGGCCACTGCTAGTCCACCCAGAGACATCAGATTGGCCGACATGCCGTACCAGGACATAACCATAAGCGCCAGGCCAATGGATAAGGGAATGGAAATAAGAACAAGAAAAGTCGCCCGAAGATTAACCAGAAACAGAGCCAGAATAATAATAATGAATATAAAGGCCATCATCAGTGCATCGACCACAGTCTGTACGGCCTTCGTGATTAAATCCGCCTGATCATAAAAACCATCGAATTTAACCCCTTTAGGTAAAGCCTGCTGGATCAGCTCAATACGCTCATTAATGCCGTCAATGGTGGCTTTAGTATTGGCACCCATACGCTTAAGGACAATACCGGAAACCACTTCACCAAGAGCTTCTATATCACCATCAGCTGTTCTTCGGGTCATGGTTACAGCCCCCTGGCGGATCTCATTTCCAAACTCAACTTTAGCCAGATCAGCTACCCGTACAACAATGCCGTCCTGTTCCTTAACCGGAATATCAGAAATTTCCTGCAGACCCTGCTTACCGCTGCTTAACCAGCCGACACCTCGAATAACCAGCTGTTCCTGACCGCGGTCCATATACCAGCCGCCAGAATTTTTATTGCTGTTTTCTATCTGTGTTATAACATCTTCAATGGTCAGGTTATAGGCGAGTAATTTGCTGGGTTCAATATTCACCTGGTACTGCTTAACCTCACCACCAAAGGACAGAACATCGGTTACGCCGTCAACGGGCATTAACAGCAGTTTGACCACCCAGTCATTCAGACTTCTTAATGCCATAGAGTTATAACCGGATCCGGGTTCAGCCACTAATAGATATTGGAAAACCTGACCAAGACCGGATGTATTAGGTCCAATTTCCGGTGTTCCGACCCCTTCGGGTATCATTTCTTTGGCCTGCTGCAGGCGCTCAAACACCAGCTGTCGGGCAAAATAAATATCTGTACCTTCCTTGAACACAATAGTAATACCTGAAAGGCCGGTTTTGGAAATAGAGCGAACTTCTTCCACATCCGGTAAGGCATACATGACCGATTCAATGGGGAAGGTAATTAATTGTTCCACTTCTTCTGAGGCCAGGCCCGGTGCCTCAGTATTAACAGCCACCTGAACATTCGTTACATCGGGAAATGCGTCCAGGTTAAGTTTCGGTATAATAAAATAACTGGCCATTCCAAACACAGCCAGCGCAATAACCACCAGCAGGCGGTTACAGACAGACCAGTCGATTAATCGATTAAACATAATCTTTCTCCATACAGGTTAATTTGACAAACCTGCAGATTTAAATTTTGGAAATAATAAGGATGTATAGGTTCTATTTGTACAGACTCATACCACTTAAACCTAAATAAATCTTTGATTTATTTAGGTTTAATGATTGTGTGGATCAAAGCCACCCTTGGCCATTTCAGATGCCAGAAAAAAAGCCCCTTTAACGGCCACTTTCTGACCTGGTTTTAAACCCTGGATCTGATGTTTGCCATTTATGGTGTTAACCAGCTCAACTTCCTGCTGTTTGAAAACACCGGACTCCTGTTCTATAAAGACGGCCCAGTCGCCGTCAGACGAACGCATCAGAGCGGTTTCCGGCAATAACATCACTTTTCCCTTGACCGGCAGTTCCAGAAATACTTTGGCAAATAAACCGGCATGCAGGACATGATCTTTATTATTAATAATCAGTCTGATCTTGCGGGTACGGGTGACTTCATCAATAGCATGACTGTCATGGATAACGGTAGCCGGAAAGATTTTATTATCTATTTCAACTTTGGCATGGGTTCCTACAGGAATGCTCTGACCTATTTCTGGCGCTAATAAAGCATCGACCCAGACATCACTTTCATCCACCAGGCGGGCAATGGTTGAACCGGCCGGCAGGTATTGGCCGGACTGGAAATTATCTTCCATAATCACTCCGTCATGCGGAGCAATAACCGGATACGCACCGGATGGGTATTTGTTTTTACCGTTAATGAACTGAGTAATAAGCTCCTGGTTAAAGCCGTAAGCAAGCAGAACGTCCTTGTTTGTTTCAGCGTCTGCTTTGGCTTCTACATAACGCTTGGCACCCACAGTCTGTTTACCCAGGTTTCTGACCCGGTTCCATTCAGACAGCGCCACTTTTAACTGGTTCTGGGCCGTTGCAATTTCCAGACTGTAAAGTACGGCTAACACATCACCTTTTTTTACATGCTGTCCCAGAACCACTTTACGATTAAGGACTCTGGAATCAACCTGTGTAGTCAGCAAAGTGGTTTTATACAGGTCGCTAACTACTTCTCCGGGCGCAGTTATGATTTCATTAACCTGGCTTTCGTAGACAACAGGTTCAACCTGGATACCAGCCATGGCCTGCTGCTGAGCAGACATTTTTACAAAACCTTCTTCTTCCTCTTCACCACCATGCCCATGGCCGTGACCGTGTTCATCTGCTTTACCCGATTCTTCTGAATGTTCATCATTATGTCCTTCCTCATGATCATGCTCATCTTTTTCCATATGCTCATGTTCATCCTGAGGCTTCTCAGGCTTATGCTCTGTACCATGCTCATGCTCATCATGGTTATCAGCCTCCTTGTGGGCCGATTCATTATGATCCTCATGATCATCTTTGCGCATATTATCCTGACTATGTTCATGACCATGCTCATCCTGCTGTGCATAAACGGTATTTATTGCACTGTATTGAAAAGTACCCAGGGTTATAGCAATACTGGCGGCCAGAAGTTTTCTTACAAATAATTGTTTTTTTAACGTGCTTTTTAACGTTCTTTTTGACATTGTTTTTTACTCTGTAATTTATAGCTGTTTTAAAGCTGTAAAATATTTAAATATATTAATTAGCAAAGGCATTAATGACTTAGTGTGCTCAGCCATTTCTGCACCTGACTGGAAGCCTGTAACCACTCAACCCAGGCAATTTGCATTTCACCATTCAGTTCAATGGTGGATATCAGTGCATCGGTACGCTGTCTTAAGGCAAACAGGTAGTCAGAGGTGGATATATCACCGCTTTGCCATTGTCGATTTAACAAAGTCTGACTATTAGTCAGACGTTTACCGGTCAGTTTCTGCCAGTTGACGACTCGAGATTTAAGCTGAAGGTAGTTGTTATAACTCTGTTCCATATCATTTTTCAGGCGCCGCTTCTGCTCTTCCAGTTCAAATTCACTTTGATTGACCTTATGCAGAGCCGCATTGTATTCCGCGGAGAAATTATTTCTGACATTCAACGGAACCGAGATTTCAAACAGGATGGTGTCTTCATCCCCGTCACGACCGGCACCTAGCCCAATGGTCGGATTAACTTTTTTGTTCAGACGGGCAATGTTTGACTGTGATTGTGATTGTTCGAGTTGTTTCTGTGCCTGTTTAATTCTAAAACCATTTTCCAGACTGTCTGCCAGTACTTTTGAATCAATTTCGTTCAGCCAGACTGAATTATCCGGTGTAAACTTCAGGCTGGAGCTGTTAATAGCCTGTTGCAGACGGGCTTTTGCCTTGCGAAAACGGATTTCAGTCAGACTGATCTGCTGCAAATTCTGAGACAGGGACAAATAAGCCATTTCAGCATCCACTCGTCCCACATCTCCGGCTTTTTCTCTGCGTGAGAGATCGGCTGATAAACGGGTCAGCAGTTTTTCCTGGCTTCTGGATACCTCCAGCAGTTTTTTGGACATGGAGTATTCAATATATGCCATCAAAGCCTCAGCCAGTCGGTCTTCTGTCTCCATTAGCAGGCTTAATTCAGCCATCTGATATTCCACCTGCCCCAGACCAGCATTGGCCGAACGTTTATTAAACAGGTCAATAGTTTGTGAAATGGTAAAATCATACTCTTCATCACTGTTTTCTCTGTCAGTATAAGAGGCTCCGATTTCTGGATTGTAGATGGGCTGCTCCAACGCCAGTTTCTGCTGTTCTGCCACCAAAGTGGATTTTTTTAGTGCCTGAAAAGCCGGCAGCGACTTAACCTGAGTTAATAGCCACTTAGCCCATTGGCTGTTGTTCTGCAGTGGATGAGAGCTTGCTGCTGTGGCATTGACTGAGCCGGGCTGTTCAGTCGCCGATAAGAAAGCTGGAATAGCCAGCCCCCCCATTAGTACGGGCAGAGTTAAAATGCCAGATAATCGTTTATTCATAATTGTTCCTGAATAGTTAATATAAGTTTTAAAACAGAATTTAATACTACAGACGTACAATACGACTGATCAGATCTATCCTGAAAATTCTTTTTGATGGAGAGGTTTTAAGCAAATATGCAGGTGATGAAAACAGGTTCCATAACATGTTGCTATACGTTATGAACGTATAGGTTCCTCCCGATTAAAGAATAGATCTAATAGTATGTGGAATCTATTTTATTGGAGGTCTTTGTAGAGAAGAGAGACTAATAAAGTAAT
>JALTKC010000153.1 GCA_027076245.1 Gammaproteobacteria bacterium | reverse complement strand
CGTTGAGCGTTGAGCGTTGAGCGTTGAGCGTTGAGCGTTGAGCGTTGAGCGTTGAGCGTTGAGCGTTGAGCGTTGAGCAAAAAATTGTACAAGTGCTTTTTCTGCTGTCAAGTAAAATTTTAAAATATTTTGTATTAACTTAAAGTTAAATGCTGCTCCGGCTCTTTCTCAGCGCTCAGCGCTGAACGCTGCTCTTTTTTTCTAGCTTACAGCCTGGATGGGGATTGAGGTGTTGGTGTGGGTTATGTTGTTTTGGGCATCAACATAGACCAGGGTGGGTTTGAAGGTTTTTAGTTCCTGTTCATCCAGCACGGCATAGGCAGCGATAATGATTAAGTCGCCTGGGTTGGCTTTATGGGCGGCGGCGCCATTGATGGAGATAATGCCGGAACCCGGCTCTGCTTTAATGGCATAGGTGGAGAAGCGTTCGCCATTGGTAATGTTATAAATTTCAATTTGTTCGTATTCAAGAATACCGGCGGCAGCCATTAGCTGAGTATCAATGGCGCAGGAACCTTCATAGTCAAGCTCAGAATGAGTGACGGTAACCCGGTGTAATTTGCATTTAAGCATTGAGCAGTGCATTTTTAAAGTATTCCCAAACCCGTTTTATACAAAATGGGCGGCAATTTTATCATAAAGGGCTGATTTTTCAAAGTTTAGTGGTTTATGACTGGAGCGATAGCTGGATATTATCAATCAAACGGGTATTGCCCAGCCAGGCAGCGGCCAGGATAACCAGCTGTTTTGAATCTGAAGTGGGTTGGCTTAAGTCGGTATTACGAATTTGTATATAGTCAGGCTTAAAACCGGCCTGCTGTAGTTGTTTAACCGCTTCCTGCTCAAGCTGTGGATAATCCTGACTGCCGGACTGCAGCTTTTGAGCCACTGACTGAAGTGTCTGGTAAAGTGCTGCAGCCTGCTGTTTCTGCTCAGTATTTAAATAGCCGTTTCGGGAACTCATGGCCAGACCGTTTTCTTCCCGCACAATGGGATGTGACAGTATCTCTACCGGAAAACAGAGTTCATTAACAAAACGTTTGATCACCAGCAGTTGCTGGTAGTCTTTTTCTCCAAAAACCGCCAGATCTGGCTGCACCATATTAAACAGCTTGCCCACCACTGTAGCCACGCCGGTAAAATGTCCGGGTCGGGAAGCCCCTTCAAGAATATCGCTGATCCCGGGCACCACTATCTGACTTTGCATTACCCCTGCTTTACCCGCATCAGAGCCAGCATTAAAACTACCAGGGTACATTTCATCAACCGATGGCGCAAACACAATATCACAGCCCAGCAGCTGTAACTGACGGGTATCGTCTTTAAGGGTTTTAGGGTATTTGTCAAAATCTTCACCGTCGCCAAACTGCAGCGGATTGACAAAAATACTGCACACCATAATTTCGGCTTTGGTCTGAGCCAGACTGACCAGTTGAAGATGTCCCGCATGTAAATTTCCCATGGTAGGAACAAAGGCAATTTTTTTACCAGCCTCTTTACAGGCCAGAATAACTTCGCGTAACTGTTTGATAGTATGGATTACTTGCATGAGTTCTCGACCAAATAAAGCGTATCAATAATCCGTATCTGTAAACAAACCGACTTATTCAAAGATATGATCCGGTGTTGGGAATTCCCCTGTTTTTACCTGATGTACATAATTTCTAAAGGCCTGTTGAATGGAACCGGCTTCAGCCAGAAAATCTTTAACAAAACTGGCCATACTGCCGTGATGCAGACCCAGCATATCATAACAGACCAGCACCTGACCGTCACATTCAGGGCCGGCACCAATGCCTATAACAGGGATACTGACAGCTTCGGTAATGTTTGCCGCCAGCTCTGCCGGTACACATTCCAGCAATAAAATGTCACTGCCGGCCTGTTCCAGGGCTTTAGCATCCTCAAGCAGTTGTCGCGCATCTTTTTTATTGCGCCCCTGAATTCGGTATCCACCCAGCTTGTTAATAGACTGGGGCAGCAATCCCAGGTGAGAGCAGACCGCAATACCTCGTTCCGATAAAAAGCGGACAGCATCCAGCATCAGGGCACCGCCCTCAATTTTAACGATCTGGGCACCGCCTTCGGCTATCAGGCGGGCAGAATTAAGATAAGTCTGTTCAACACTGGCATTAGCGGCAAAGGGCAAGTCAGCCATAATCATGGCTTTTTTACAGACCCTGGAGACATTTCTGGTGTGGTAAATCATTTCATCCATGGACACTGACAGCGTGGTTTCCTGACCTTTAACCACCATGCCCAGGGAATCCCCCACCAGTATCACTTCCACTCCTGCCTCTTCCTGGGCTCTGGCAAAACTGGCGTCATAGGCCGTCAGACAGGCAAAACGCTCAGATTCACGCTTGAGTTTCTGTAAGGTTTTAATGGTGATTTTATGCATGACTTTCTTTACCTGATTGAGTTTACCTGATTAGCTAATCCATCTGAATTTTACTGAGTCCTGTCCAGCCTGTCTGTTCAGCCAGTTGTGCAAGTGAGCCCAGTCCGGGGATATTGATGTCGCCGGCAATTTCAAACAGTGGATGTATGACAAAGTTTCGAAACTTCAACTGCGCATGGGGAATGGTTAAATTCTCAGATGCCACAGTTTCATCTCCGTATAACAGGATATCCAGATCCAGCGTTCTGGCTCCCCATTTTTCTGTTCTGACCCGCCCCTGAGCATTTTCAATAGCCTGCAAGTGTATCAGTAACTGCTCTGCGCTTAACAGGGTATCCAGCCTGGCAACCGCATTGATATAGTCATTCTGCGGCGCACTGTCGGGCAGAGTTAATGCCGCGCTCTGATAAAGGGCTGAGTTCTGCAGCAGGTTCGTTTCCGGCAGATTATTCAGGCTTTGCAGTGCCTTTAACACTTGCTGTTTCGGCTGTTGAAGATTACTGCCAAGCCCAATAAATGCCATCATTTCTTTACATTATCCGCTTGTGTCGGTTCCACCGTTAATTTTACTGCTTTACGTTTTTTTCTGCACCGGTTTTTATAAGAGCCTCGGCCCTTTTTAGAACCACCCAGTTCACTGCACATCTGTTCCTGTTCCTCCGGTGAACGGGTCTGAATATCCGTCCACCAGTCACAGATGGTTTTCAGCTCATGCTCACCAACCGATTCTCTAAGCAGTAAAAAATCATAACCGGCACGAAAGCGTTTATTGGTCAGGGTACGCAGCGCTCTTTTTTTAGTGGGATGCTGCAACTGGCTCTGCATATGCCAGATATCCCGCATCATCATACTGAAACGTTTAGGAATCGAGGTATGGGCCTGCTGACGGGTAATCACCTCACGGCTGGCACTGATCAGGGCTTCTACTTCGTGCTGCCCCCGTTCAATAAAGCGGTTTTTATAATCCTGCATAGGATACCAGAGCAGCACGGCCATAAAAAAAGCCGGATTAACCGACTTGCCCAGGGCGATCCGTTCATCAGTATTAACCAGAGCCTGCTCAACCAGTTTTAAGGTTTCTGAGTTCTGTTCACCACCATCTTTAATCAGCGCTTCAGTCATAGGAAATAAGCGTTCAAATAACTGATACCGGCGCAGCAGCCTGAAACAGTTTAAACCATAACCGCCCTGAAACAGTTTAACAGTTTCATCAAACAGACGGGCAACCGGGATCCCTTCCAGCAGTTCTTTAAGTTCAAAAATCAGCTGATGTGCTTCAGGCTCAATGGTAAACTCAAGTTTAGCAGCAAAGCGGACCGCTCTGAGCATACGCACCGGATCTTCCCGGTAACGAGTGGCAACATCACCGATCATACGCAGCACTTTATTGTGCAGATCCTGCATACCGCCCGTAAAATCAACAATAGAATCATCCCGGATATTGTAATACAGAGCATTAACGGTAAAGTCTCGGCGTATGGCATCTTCTTCCAGGGAGCCATAGACATTATCCCGGATAATCCGGCCTTCTTCATTTTTACCAGCATGAGGTGACGCCCCGCCGTCATGCGGTCCCCGGAAGGTGGCCACTTCAATCACATCACGGCCAAACAGGATATGGGCCAGCCTGAAACGTCGGCCAATCAGCCGGCAATTACGAAACAGCGCCTTGATTTCATCAGGGTGGGCGTCAGTGGCCACATCAAAATCCTTGGGTTTTTTCCCCAGCAGCAGATCCCTGACCCCGCCGCCCACCAGGTAAGCCTGATAACCCGCATCTTTTAAGCGATACAGAACTTTCAGGGCGTTTTTACTGATATTATCCCTGTCAATCGAATGTTCGCTCTGTTTAATTATTGTTTTTTTTATCGTTTTTTTTGTAGTCATTATTGATGTTTTCCTAACAATACTTACCACTCCATCAGATTCTTCAGCTTAATAATAAAGCCCGTCCACATTACCCTTGCCGTATTTCATATTCTGAATAATCACGTTCCGCTTCAGAGGGAAGCCGTCAAAGTCACAGATATAGTTAACTGCAAAAATTTTACTATAACCCATCACCCCGGTTTCCCTGATGGGTTTCCATGCCGCCCCGGTTCGGGGGAACAGGACTTTTTTGCCACTTTTATCCGTACTGCCATAAGCATAGTTCTTGATTTCACTGGTGGAACAACGTATACCATCATACATGACATTATCAGCACCTGCCGGAGAACGGATAACCACGGTAAAACGTACCACATAGTCTTCCCCTAACTGAATACTTTTTTCATCCACCAGATACTGATAATTGCGATAGGCCGGTGGGCCTGCTACTTCCATCAGGTTGCTGTCTTCAGGGTAATCGGGAATATTGGTTTTACTTTCTTTCCAGACATAATCTTCAACATCATTATCCTTGTATTCATCTCCCTGAAGCTTGTCCCAGACATCCGCCATTAAAGGACTTGCCAGAAACAGGAAAGAACACAGAGCCATTGAGAAACGGACTATTTGTTTTAAATATACAGGCATATTGTTAATTATCATAAATTTGGTATGGGTATCCGGTTTAAAAAGCTTAATAATTGCTTTACCATTAGCCTGTGCAACATTACAATTTCAATACACATGCTGTATAGGATTATACATGAATTTGGGCAGACAGAGCTATGACAAGAGCTATGACAGATAAAAACACAGCTAAATCCGTTGATAAAGCCGAATCCTTTGATTTTGAGGCTTCATTAAATGAACTGGAAAAACTGGTGGATGCCCTGGAAGGAGGCGATCTGACACTGGAGCAGTCCTTAAAAGACTTTGAACGGGGTATCAATCTGACCCGTGCCTGCCAGAATGCTTTGACAAAAGCACAGCAGAAAGTTCAGATTTTACTGGAAAAAAACGGCCAGAACAGTCTGGAAGATTTTGATCCTGAAACATAACTGTACTGTATTTTAATACCCTGTATCCAACCACCTTTAAAAGTTGCTTATTACGTGTCTGCCGCCAGCCCAAAGAATGCCCTGAAACCCTTAATGCACCGCTACCGTCAACAGGTAGATAAAACACTGGAACAGATCCTGAACAATACACCCGATCGGGCTGCAGAACTGCATCAGGCCATGCATTATAGTGTGTTTAACGGCGGCAAACGGGTTCGTCCGCTGCTGGTGTATTTAACCGGTCAGGCACTTGGCGTACCCGCTGCACATCAGGATATGCCAGCCTGTGCCGTTGAATTTATCCACTGTTATTCACTGGTGCACGATGATATGCCGGCTATGGATGATGATGATCTGCGCCGCGGACAGCCTACCTGTCACAAAAAGTTTTCCGAAGCCACCGCATTACTGGCCGGTGATGCCCTGCAGACCCTGGCATTTGAAACCCTGACTGAAAACAATCTGCTTAATGATACCCAGAAACTGGCTATGGTGAAAACTCTGGCCCATGCCAGCGGCATTGCCGGAATGGCCGGCGGCCAGGCCATCGATCTGGCCGCTACCGGTCAGACCCGAAGCATGACTCTGGATGAGCTTAAAACCATGCATGAGCACAAAACCGGCGCCTTAATCTGCGCCAGTGTCCAGCTGGGCGGTTTATGTCAGGCCGATATTTCGACGGATACTTTAAACGCACTGGATCAATACGCCCAAAATATCGGCCTGTCATTTCAGATTAAGGATGATATTCTGGATATTGAATCAGATACCGAAACCCTGGGCAAACAACAGGGCGCCGATATCAGCCTGAACAAGGCCACCTACCCCGCCCTGCTGGGCCTGGACGGCGCCAAAGCCATGGCACAGCAATGCCATGAACAGGCGCTGGAGAGCCTGAGGGGGTTTGATAAACGAGCTGATCCGTTGCGCTGGTTGTCGGAGTATATTATTACGAGGGAGTATTAGCGTTGAGCGTTGAGCGTTGAGCGTTGAGCGTTGAGCGTTGAGCGTTGAGCGTTGAGCGTTGAGCGTTGAGCGTTGAGCGTTGAGCGTTGAGCGTTGAGCAAAA